>DATEJD010000339.1:0-8003 GCA_035278325.1 Gemmatimonadales bacterium
AGCTCGACGACACGGTGGACTACAAAGTGGGCGCGTTCACCGGGTTCCGGTTTCACATCGTAGGCGAGGACGAGGCCCGCGCGCTGTCGCAGAGTCCCGATCCGATTCCGGGCCTGACCGAGCCCGGATTCAGCGACGCGACGCCGTGGGGGGTGCCGGCGTTCTTTCTGGGTGGCGGGTCGCGCGGAGACGTGGGCTGGAACCGCTTCGGCGAAACCCGCCTCCAGCTCGACGCGACCTACGGCGGCTTCCGGCGCGTCGATCTGTTCGTGGGGGGCCAATACTCCGCGCAGCAGGTGCGGACCTTCCAGCGGGTGTTCGCGTTCATGCCGCCGGGCGATACGGTCCCGCCCGCGGCCGTGTCCGCGTTCTCACCCCGCAGCATGTCCGGGTACGTCGAGGCCCAGACCCGCATCGAGGACGTCGGCATCACGGCGGGCCTCCGCTACGACCAATTCGACTCCCGCACCACGCAGGCGGCCGTGTCACGGGGCTCGAGCCGGTCGGTGAGTCCCCGGTTCGCGGTGTCCACCGTGCTCCAAGGCGCCACCTTCGTCGCGAGCTACGGGCGGTTCACTCAGCCGCCGGACTACCAGTTCCTGGTCGACGCGGCGTTCGACGATACCACCCGCACCGGGCGGTTCCGCCGGGGTAACCCCGACCTCGGCTTTGAGCGCGCGACTCAGTACGAGCTGAGCGTGCGGATCCGGCCTCGCGAGGCGATCTCGCTGCGCGTGGGCGTCTACTATAAGCGGCTCGACGGTCTGGTGGCCTCCGTCCCGCTCGGCATCAACCCCGATTCCACCATCTTCGGCAACGCCGATGCCGGCACCACCCGCGGGCTCGAGATCCTGGCCGAGCGCGAGATCAAGGATGGGTTCGGGTTCCGGGTGGCGTATACCCTGCAGAGCGCCAAGGCCACGTCCACCGATCCCTTCCTGCTCAACCGGCTGATCGTGATCGACCCGCTCACCGGCGACACCAACCGGCCCGCACGCGCCGAGTTTCCGCTCGACTTCGACCAGCGCCACACGCTGACCCTGATCGGTCGCGGCAAGGTGCCCGAGGCGGTTGGTCCCCGTCTGCTCGGCGTCCGGCCGATCGCGCGGCTCGAGGGCGCGGTGATCCTCCGCGCGCTCTCCGGCCTGCCCTATTCATTGACCGATACCCTGGTCACCGATTCCATCGTGGGCCTGCCCAACGGCGAGCGGCTGCCGTGGACGACGACCGTGGATCTGCTGGTGCGTCGCCCGTTCACACTGGGCCGCACCACCGGCGGCATCTACCTGGACGTTCGGAACCTCCTCAACCATCGGAACATCGTGGCCGTTCGGAGGGAGAACGGCCAGACCCAGGCCGGTGACAGGACGATCATGCGGCTCGCCGAGGACGCGTACGCCGCCCATCCCGAGCCGATTCCCTACGAGTCGTCCCGCTATCGGGCCTGGGCGGATCTGAACCGGGACGGCTACGTGGCCGATCGAGCCGAGCTGTTTCCGATGTACGAGGCGGCGGCACGAGACTTCACCCAGCCGTTGTTCACCTACGGGCCGCCAAGGCTGGTGCGGCTGGGCTTCGAGGTGCTGTTCTAGGCCAGATCCTCTTCCAGCAGCGCCTTGTTGATTGCCATGGCCGCCTCAGCGCCTTCGGCCGCGGCCACGACGACGAATTGGGCTTCCTTCGACGCGTCGCCGCAGACGTACAGGCCCGGTACGTTGGTCGCCTCGCACTTCCCGGTGGCCACCGCGCCCTGCTCGGTGAACCGGCAGCCGAGCCGCGCCGGCAGATCGGACGCCTGGTGCTGGCCGGTGGCGAAGAACAGCGCCCGGCGCGCCTCGGGCGCGCCGCCGTCGAACACGATGCGCTCGAGTAGCCCGTCCCGCCCCTCGAGCCTGACCATCCGCTCCTCGCGTACCCGAATGCCCAGGCGCTGGAGCCGCGCTCGAGTCCGCGCCGGCAGCGCCGCGGGCCCGTCGGTGCACAGGATGACGTCCCGACTCCACACGGAGAGGCCCAGCGCGAGCGCCGCGCCGTGCTCCTCGCGGCCGTAGCTCGCGATCGGCTGGTCCCGCCATTCCCAGCCGTCGCAGTACGGGCAATGATGCACGCTCCTGCCGTAGAACGCCTCGATCCCGTCGATGGCGGGCACCTCGTCCACCACGCCCGTGGCCAGCAGCAGCTTCCGGGCGTGCACCTCGCAGCCGTCCTCGCAGCGCACCTGGAATCCGTCCCGCACGCGCTCGGCGTCGATCACGCGCGCGCCGCGGAGCTCGACCGTGTCGTAGCGCCGGAGCTCCTCGCGGGCGAGCGCGAGCAGCATGGCCGGCGCGGTGCCGTCCCGGGTGAGGAAGCCGTGCACCGCGAGCGACCACCGGTTGCGGGGCTCGCCGGTGTCGCACACGAGGACGCGGCGGCGGCAGCGTCCCAGCATGAGGGCCGCGCTCAGCCCGGCCGGGCCGGCCCCGGCCACCAGGCAGTCGTATCTGTCCGTGTGAATCGGGGCTCGAGACAGGAGAAAGCCGCTAGAAGACGGTGGGCACTTCGCCGGCTTCCATCACCTGTTTGAATCGGCGCAGGTCGTCGGCGATCTGCCCCGAGGGATCGTCGCCGAGGAGACGCGCCACCGCGTCGCCCACCTTGCCTGCCGGCGCGGCATACCGCAGAACTACACGAACTTCGGTCCCGTTGCCCGTCGGCGTGAAGTGGACCGAGCCCGCCTGATCCACCTCCGAGCCGGGCAGCGATCGCCAGGCGATCAGCTCGTTCGGAATCTCGTTGTGCACCTCGGCGTCCCACTCCACTCGAGCGCCCAGCGGTCCCTTGGCCACCCAATGCGAGCGCCGCGGGTCGACCACGGTGACCGACTCCAGGTTCTCCATGAACCGAGGCAGGGTGTCGAATTGGCGCCAGAACCGGTACAGGTCGCCGGCGGAGCGGGCAATGAAGACGGTGCGATCGATCCGGGTGCCCTCCCCGCTCTCCAGGCTCGCCACCGGGCTGGAACCGCCCCCGCGGGCGCTGTTCCTGCCCAGGGCGCGGTTCACCAGGGACCGCCCGCTCACCGCCCGTCCGATGAGGCCAATGCCGAGCGGCGCCAGGAACGGGCGATAGCGCGGGCGGCGGAGGCCGTACCCCAGAAGCAGCGCGCCGGCGATGCCCGAGATCCAGCGCTCGGTGCGGCCGACGTTTACGTCGAATGACGGCCGGCCCCAGTCAGCGGTCACGCCGGCGCCCCTTTCGCTGCGCCTCCACGGCCCGGCGGTGCGCGGCGTCGTCGAGGGTTGCGGCCTCGCCGTCCCGCGCATCGGGATCGGCCACCTCGGCGTCGAGGTTGGCATACCGGCGGCCGGTCTGATCCTCGTTCCGGGGATCGTCCAGCTCCACCTCATCCGCCGCCGCCTCGTTTTCGTCTCCGGCGGCGGTCTGGCCCTGCTCCTGCTCGAAGCGGCGGCGCTCGTCGTCGGTCATAGTGGCGAACTTGCGACTCAGGTTCTTCATACCTTTTCTCCTGCGGGCGGGCTGTGAGCTTCCGCCTCGAGCAGCGTCTTCAATCGGCCGAGGTTGTCGTTCACTCTCGCGCGCGGGTCGGCGCCGAAGAACTCGGCGAGTGAGCGCCCCGCGCGTCCCCCGGGCGGGCTGTAGCAGAATCGAAAATCGATGCGAGTGCCGTCGCCCTCGGGCGAGAAGCGCACCACGCCCGCATTCTCCAGGATGGCGCCCGGCTCGCTGCGCCAGGCCAACAGGCGCGGCGGCTCCCGGGCTGTCAGCATCGCATCCCACGACACCGACAGGTTGCCCGGCCCGGCCACCACCCAGCGCGAGCGCCCGGCACCCAGATCACGCACCTCGCGCAGGTTGGAGAGAATGAGCGGCAGGTTGCCGTAATCGGACCAGAAGGCGTAGACCTGATCGATCGGCGCCGCGACATGGATCGTCTTCTGGATATCGATGGTGCGCCGTCGATCGCCGGGTGGCGTCGACGTCGGCAGGCCCTGGAGCCCCCGCGCGATGAGCCCGACGCCGGCGGTGCGCATGACCTTGCCCAGCCGCCCGCGCCGCATGAGGCCGTAGGCCAGCAGCGCCCCGCCGGCGATCCGGGCCGCGCGATGGCCATCCGGCGGTCGTGGCGGGAGGTTGGCGCCCTCGAGTCCCCCGATATCGCCGAGCCGCATCCCGTATCTGCCTCCCCCGCCCACCAACCCCAACGTGCTCGTAAGCTGGGCACGGCGCTCGGCCCCGCGCTCGGGATCGAGATAGTAGACCATCCCGGCGCCGATGATCGCCCCGCCAACGAACTGCTTCGCACCCATGTGCGGCCTCCGAGGAAATGCCCCCGAGAAAATCCCTCCGGCAGTTGCTGCAATCGACACCGCGGCGTGACCGGCGGCTGTGACCCGTCTCACACTTTCGAGCCGGATAGTGCGGCCTCGGTGGCCTTACCTTTCTTATGGTAGCCGAAGCCGCAGATTCGAGCACCAGACCGCCGGCCGCTCTGACCCCAAGGTGCGCCTATGATCCTGACGACCCCGACCTTCGACCCGGGCGGTCCCATCCCTAAGCCGTGCACCTGCGACGGCGAGAACCGCTCACCCTGCCTTCAATGGTCCGACATCCCGGTGAGTACGCGGAGCTTCGCCCTCATCTGCGACGATCCCGATGCGCCGGGCAAGACCTGGGTGCACTGGGTGCTGTACAACCTGCCGGCCGATGCGGTCGAGCTGAAGGAGGGTGTGCCGAAGCTGCCCACTCTCCCGTCCGGCGCGCGGCAGGGAGTGGGCGATGGCGACGAGGTCGGCTACGCCGGGCCGTGTCCACCCCAGGGCGCGCCACACCGCTATTTCTTCCGCCTCTACGCCCTTGACTGCGCACTGAACCTTTCGAACGGCGTCAGGCGGTCGGAGCTCGACGAGGCAATGACCGGGCACGTGCTCGCCGAGGCCACGCTCATGGGAACATACGGCCGCTGAGTGACGCTCCTTCGTCGAACCGACCGCGGGCTTTATTGCGAGGCTGGAGACTTTTACGTCGATCCCTGGGCGGGGGTAGATCGCGCCGTCGTGACCCACGCCCACGGTGATCATGTCGCCTGGGGCTGCCGAGCCTATCTCACCGCCGCGCCGGGCGAGAGTGTGCTCCGCCAGCGTCTCGAGCCCGGCGCCCGCGTCCGCTCGCTGCCCTATGCAGAAGCGATCGACGTCAACGGCGTGCGCGTTTCCCTCCATCCCGCTGGGCATATCCTCGGCTCCGCGCAGGTCCGCCTCGAGCACCGCGGCGAGGTGTGGGTCGTCTCCGGCGACTACAAGACCGAGCCGGATCCCACCTGCGACTCCTGGGAGCCGGTCACCTGCCACACCTTCGTGACCGAGTGCACCTTCGGCCTGCCGGTGTATCGCTGGCCGGCCCCGTCGGCGGTGGTCGACGAGATCCACGCCTGGTGGCGAGCGAACCAGGAGGCCGGTCGGGCGAGCCTGCTCTTCGGCTACGCCCTCGGCAAGGCCCAGCGCCTGATCGCGGGACTCGACCCGTCGGTAGGGCCCATCCTTACCCATGGAGCGGTCGAGCGTCTCAACCGGCTGTACCGCGAGGCCGGCGTCGCCCTGCCGCCGACGACCCACGCGGCCGTGTCCGACCGTACCGTCTGGCCCCGCGCCATTGTGATCGCGCCGCCCATGGCCGACGGTTCGCCCTGGGCGCTTCGCTTCGGGGAGCAGTCCACGGCCTTTGCCTCGGGCTGGATGGCCATTCGGGGCATGCGGCGCCGCAGCGCCGTGGACCGGGGCTTCACCGTATCGGACCACGTCGACTGGCCCAGTCTCCTCGCGGCCATCGACGCCACCGGAGCCGAGCGGATCTGGGCGACGCACGGCTACACCGGCGTGCTGGTTCGCTGGCTCCGGGAGCACGGCAGGAACGCGGACGCGATCGAGACCCGCTACGAAGGTGAAGGCGACGACGCGGACCAGGCCGGCGCCGGGGCTAAAGAAGAGACTCTGCCGGCCCCATGAGAGCCTTTGCCCGTCTCTACACCGAGCTGGACCTCACCACCGCCACCCACGAGAAGGTCGCGGCCCTGGTGCGCTACTTCCGCGCTGCCCCACCCGCCGACGCCGCCTGGGCGGTGCACTTCCTGATCGGACGCCGCCCCAAGGGCCTGATCGGCCGCTCGAAGCTCCGCGCATGGGCCGCCGCCGAGGCCGGCATCGCCGATTGGCTGTTCGAGGAGAGTCAGCAGGCAGTCGGCGATCTCGCCGAGACCATCACCCTGCTGTTACCCGACAGCGACCCGCCGAGTGAGTTACCGCTTCCGTCTTTCCGTCCTTCCGTCCTTCCGTCCTCGTCGCGTCCACTGGCCTACTGGGTCGAGCAGCGCCTGCTCCCGCTTCGGGACCAGGACGAGGCGGGGCAGCGGCGCGAGCTGGTGTCGGCTTGGCGCGAGCTCGCCCGCGACGAGCGGTACGTCTGGAACAAGCTCATTACCGGCAGCTTCCGGGTCGGCGCCTCCGCCAGGCTGGTGGTGCGTGCCTTGTCGCAGGTGAGCGGCGTGGACGAGGGGACGGTGGCCCACCGGCTCATGGGCGCGTGGGAGCCCACCGCCGAGTTCTTCGAGCGGTTGGTCGCGCCGGACACCCGCGACGCGGACCTGAGTCGGCCCTACCCCTTCTACCTGGCGCACCCGCTGGAGGAGCATCCGTCCGTTCTGGGCGAGCCCGGCGAATGGCTCGCCGAGTGGAAATGGGACGGCATTCGCGCGCAGCTGCTCCGCCGGGCGGGGCGCACGTTCCTGTGGTCGCGAGGCGAGGAGCTGTTGAGCGGTCGATTTCCCGAGGTGGAGGAGGCGGGTGCGCTGCTGCCGGACGGCACCGTGATCGATGGCGAGCTCCTGCCGTGGACCGGTGACACCCCGCTCCCGTTCGCGCAGCTCCAGCGCCGAATCGGGCGCAAGACGCTGGGCCGGAAGATTCTGAGCGAGGTGCCCGTGGTGCTCGTCTGTTACGACCTGCTGGAGGAGCGCGGGATCGATCTGCGCGAGCAGCCGTTCGTGGAGCGCCGCGAGCGGCTGGACCGCCTGCTCCGGGCCACCGGCTCGGCCGGTCGTCTCCGCCTGTCGCCCGCCATCGAAGCGGCGACCTGGGATGACCTCGGCGCGGCGCGCGGCCGATCCAGAGCGTGCGGCGCCGAAGGCCTCATGCTCAAGCGCCGGGCCAGCCCCTATGGCGTCGGCCGCCGCCGCGGGGATTGGTGGAAGTGGAAGCTCGATCCGCATTCGATCGACGCGGTGCTGATGTACGCCCAGCCGGGAAGCGGCCGCCGGGCCGGCCTCTACACCGACTGTACCTTCGGGGTGTGGGACGGCCCGACACTGGTACCGTTCGCCAAGGCGTACACCGGATTGACGGACGAGGAGATCAGGAAGGTGGACGCCTTCGTTCGCCGCAACACGATCGAGAAGTTCGGTCCGGTGCGAACGGTGCGCCCCGAGCTGGTCTTCGAGCTGGCGTTCGAGGGCATTCAGCGCTCCACCCGTCACAAATCGGGCGTCGCGGTTCGCTTTCCGCGCATCGCCCGCTGGCGCACCGACAAGCGGCCGGAGCAGGCCGATACGCTGGAGACGGTCCGCGCTCTCATCGATTCCGGGAGCCCGGACGTGGCATAGGCGAGCCGCGGTTCCGACGTTCCCCGTCCGGGCAGCCCCGCGCTCACCGCCCTCATCTCAGGATTACATTCGCTCCATGCCCGCCTACATCTGCGTCACCTGCGGCACCCAATACCCCGAGCGGGCCGGTCCGCCCGATCAATGTCTCATCTGCAGTGAGGAGCGCCAGTATATCGGCTGGCAGGGGCAGCGCTGGACCACCATGGACCAGCTCCGCGCCGCTCACCACAACCGCTTCGAGGCCGAGGGTCCCGGCATCACCGGAATCGGCACGGATCCTAAGTTCGCGATCGGTCAGCGTGCCCTGCACGTCGGCCACCGCACCGGCGGGTTCCTGTGGGACTGCATC
>DATEJD010000340.1:0-4298 GCA_035278325.1 Gemmatimonadales bacterium
GTTGACCAGCTTCTTGAGGATCGAGGTGAAGAAGGGGAGGCCGTCGGTGCGGCCGGAGCCGATGAGCGGCTCGACGGCGTGCTCCGGGTGCGGCATGAGGCCTACGACGTTCCCGGCCTCGTTGGTGATGCCGGCGATGTCACGGAGCGAGCCGTTGGGGTTGAAGTCCACGTACCGGAAGGCGACGCGGCCCTCGGCCTCGAGCTTGTCGAGGGTGTACTCGTCGGCGACGTACCGCCCGTCCATGTTCTTCAGCGGGATGTGGATCTCCTGGCCCGCGCTGTAGTCGACCGTCCACGCACTGGAGGTGTTCTCCACCCGCAGCTTCTGGTCGCGGCAGATGAAGTGCAGGTGGTCGTTGCCGAGCATCCCGCCCGGGAGGAGGTGGGCCTCCGTGAGGATCTGGAAGCCGTTGCAGATACCGAGGACCGGGAGGCCGGCCTTCGCCTGCTCGATGACCGTCTCCATCACCGGCGAGAAGCGGGAGATGGCGCCGGCCCGCAGATAGTCGCCGTAGGAGAAACCACCCGGGAGGACGACCGCGTCCACCTGGTGGAGGTCCTTGTCCTTGTGCCAGAGGGCGACCGGTTCGGCGCCCGCGAGGCGGATCGCGCGCTGGGTGTCCCGGTCGTCGAGACTCCCCGGGAAAGTGACGACGCCAATACGAGCGGTCACTTCGCGGCCTCCGCGACTTCTTCCACCTTCACCGTGAAGTCCTCGATCACGGTGTTGGCGAGGAAGGATTCCGCAAGATCATGGATGCGGGCGAGCGCGGCCTCGTCGACCGGCCCGTCGACTTCCAGTTCGAAACGCTTTCCCTGACGGACGTCCGAGATGCCTTCGAAACCCAGACGCGGCAGTGCGCGCTGCACCGCCTGGCCCTGGGGGTCGAGGATCTCCGGCTTGAGCATGACGTCGACTACGACGCGTGCCACTGGCACTCCCGGTGTGTGGTGCTGAGCAAGGTTCCTGCAGGTGTCCTCCAACAGGCACCTTCAGACTACCCGCACAAAATTTCTACGCGCGTTGACTTGTAGGAAGCTACGTGACCGCAGTCACGATCCGGTATCGGGAGCGGCGTTCACCAAAATTTCCAGGAAAGATCCGCGATCGACACCCGATACCTATTGCGCTCGGACACGCCAAAGGATTTAGTCGGGCTTCACATTGCATTGCCGGGCACTGTACAAATGAATTGGCAAGTGCCGTACGAAGGGACCGATATTCGTGGCGCAGAAGGTCGTGGTCACTCTCTTTGACGACATCGACGGCTCGGAAGCGGCGGAAACGATCGCCTTCGGACTCGACGGCAAGTCGTACGAGATCGACCTGAATCAAGCGAATGCCAAGAAACTGCGTAAGGCCCTCGAGCCCTACGTGGAAGCCGGCCGGAAGCGTTCCCGGTCCGGCAAGGCGTACAAGCAGACCGAGGTCGCTCCCGACCCGGCGGCGGTCCGCGCCTGGGCCCAGGCGAACAAGATGGACGTGCCGGCCCGCGGCCGCATCCCCAAGAAGGTCTACGAGGCGTTCGCCGAGGCGCAGTAGCCCCGTCGACGCCCGGTCACCCGCCCCTCGGGACAACCGACTTGCGCTGCACCCCTCCTGGTCGGCTAGAGTCTGGAGCACGCCGAGGGGCGGGGACGGAAAAGCCCAGCCCACGGAGTACATGCGGGTGTAGTTCAGTAGCAGAACATCCCCCTTCCAGGGGGAAGGCGCAGTGTGCAATTCCTGTCACCCGCTCTGCATCGCCGGTCTGATCCTCTTGTGGATCAGGTAGGATGGTGCTCGCGCCGGTCGGTGAGAGCTGACCGGAGGCAATGCGAACGTAGCTCAGTTGGTAGAGCGCAACCTTGCCAAGGTTGAGGTCGCGAGTTCGAACCTCGTCGTTCGCTCCAGATCAAAGCCCCTCGCTTCAGCGGGGGGCTTTTTTCGTGCCTGATCAGGCCTCTGACATTTGTCATGCGGAGTGATGACAGCGCGCACTCCTTCCGGGTCCGCGGCGCCGGGACGCTGGGACCATGGACACGAACACGAACGTGATTGAGGTCACCGACCTGCGACGCGTCTACGGGGGCGGGTTCGAAGCGGTCCGCGGGATCAGTTTCTCCGTCGCCCCCGGCGAGGTCTTCGCCCTGCTCGGCACCAACGGGGCCGGCAAGACGTCCACGGTCGAGCTGCTGGAAGGGCTCGCGCCGCCGACCGGGGGCCGGATACGGGTGCTCGGACATGATCCCTACGCCGAGCGGGCCGTCGTACGGCCGCGGACCGGCGTGATGCTCCAGGAGGGCGGGTTCCCGTCCGAGCTGACCGTCGCCGAGACGGCGCGGATGTGGGCGGGGTGCGTGAGCGGGGCGCGGCCGCCGCTGGAGGCGCTGGAGCTCGTCGGGCTCGCGCGCCGGAGCGACGTACGCGTGAAGCAGTTGTCCGGGGGTGAGCGGCGGCGGCTGGATCTCGCGCTCGCGCTGCTGGGACGGCCCGAGGTGCTGTTCCTGGACGAGCCGACGACCGGGCTCGACGCCGAGGGGCGCCGGGACACCTGGGAACTCGTGCGGGCGCTTCGCGACGGCGGTACGACCGTGCTGCTGACCACGCACTATCTGGAGGAGGCCGAGGGGCTCGCCGACCGGCTCGCCATCCTGCACGAGGGGCGGATCGCGGTCACCGGGACCCCGGCCGAGGTGACGGCCGGGCAGCCCTCGCGGATCTCCTTCGAGCTGCCCGACGGGTACTTCGTGGGCGATCTGCCACCGCTCGGGCAGCTGGGGGTGCTGTCCCACGAGGTCTACGGGCGGGTCGTACGGCTGCGGACCCGGGAGTTGCAGCGGGCGGCCACGGAAGTGCTGGTGTGGGCCTCGCGGGCGGGGGTCGAGCTGCGGGGCCTCGATGTGCGGTCGGCCTCGCTGGAGGAGGCGTTCCTGGGGATCGCGGCTCAGGAGTTCGCTCAGGAGGTCAGGGCATGAGCGCCGTGGTGGATCGGGTCGTGGTCGGCCGGGTGAAGGCCCTCGCGCGGGCCGAGCTGACGCTCTTCGGGCGCAGCAAGGGAATGATCGTCACCGCGGTGTTCGTGCCGCTGGTGCTGCCGTTGAGCGTGCGGACCGCGGTCGAGGACATGGACCTGGAGGGCACCGGGCTCAGCGTCGGGATGGTGCTGCTGCCGGGGGCGATCGGGTTCTCGCTGCTGTTCGCGGTGTACTCGGCGCTGGTCGGCGTCTTCGTCGGGCGGCGCGAGGAACTCGTCCTCAAGCGGCTGCGGACGGGCGAGCTGCGGGACCGCGAGATCCTCGCCGGGACCGCGCTGCCGGCCGTGACGACGGGGTTCGTGCAGTCCCTGTTGCTGGCCGCGGCCTGTACCGCCCTGCTCGACCTGCCGGCCCCCAAGGCGCCGCATCTCGCCGTCGTGGGCCTGCTGCTGGGCCTTGCAGTGTGTGCGCTGCTGGCCGCCGTCACCGCCGCGTTCACCCGGACCGTGGAGAGCGCCCAGGTCACGGCGTTGCCGCTGGTGATGGTCGCCATGGTGGGTTCGGGGATCACCGTCCCGCTGGAGCTGATGCCGGACCGGATGGCGTCGCTGTGCGAGCTGCTGCCGCTGACCCCGGTGATCACGCTGGTCCGCGGTGGCTGGACCGGTGAGCTCAGCGCCTACGAGACGATCGGGCCGGTGCTGACGGCGCTGGCCTGGACGGCGGCGGGGGTGTTTGCTGTAGGGCGGTGGTTCCGGTGGGAGCCGAGGCGCTGAGGCACGGGGAGAGCATGCGCAAGCCGGGGAGCTGGTGGGGGCGGAAGAGCACGCCGGCCAAGGTCGAGACGTACACCCGCTGGTCGTTCCACTTCTTCGCGGTGATCGAGGTGGCCTCGATCGGGCTGCCGCTCCTCGGTGCGATGACGCCCTGGCTCGCGGCTCCGCTGCTGGCGCTGGTGATCGTGCACGCCGTGGTCTGTGCCGTGACCGCCTCGCGGGCGCTGGACTGGACGCGGGGGCGGCGCGAGCAGCCCGTCCACATGCTGTGGACACTCGGCACGGTGACCGCCGCGGTCGCTGTCGCGGCGATCGGCGTCTCGGAGCGCGGGCCCGGCGGGGAGGACGTCGAGACCGCGGCCGGCGGGGTCTTCGGGGTGGTCCTGATCTTCGGCGCCGGAGTCATCGCGATGGGCGTGCGCGAGCGGCGGCGGGTGTACCGCGTCGTCGCCGGGTTCGCGGCCGGGGCGGGGGTCGTGGCCTTCCCGCTGGGGCTGCCCGCGCCCGCCACCCTGGTGACGATGCTGGTGGTGCTGCTCGGCGGCGGGTTCCTCGCCTTCAC
>DATEJD010000341.1:0-5228 GCA_035278325.1 Gemmatimonadales bacterium
TGGAGGACATCCAGGCGATGGTGCTCGGCGGCCACGGCGACACGATGGTCCCGCTGATCTCGTACACCACGGTGTCCGGCATCCCGGTGAGCCAGCTCCTGCCCGCCGACAAGCTGGCGGCCATCGTCGACCGCACGCGGAACGGCGGCGCGGAGATCGTCGCCTTTCTCAAGACCGGCTCGGCCTACTATGCGCCGAGCGCTGCGGCGATTCAGATGGTCGAGGCCATCGCGCTCGACAAGCGGCGGATCCTCCCGTGCTCGGCCTGGCTCCAGGGCGAGTTCGGCCTCACGGGCGTCTTCTGCGGTGTGCCGTGCAAGCTGGGGCGCAACGGACTCGAGCGCATCATCGACATCAAGCTGACGGAGGCCGAGCGGGCGGAGCTGGTGAAATCCGCCGAGGCAGTGCGATCCACCCAGGCGGTCGTCGACGCGAGCTGATCGGGAGACTCGATGAATCGCCTGCGGGCGCTGTGGGACAGTTCGGTCGGGAAAAAGGCGGTCATGGCGGTCACCGGTCTCATCATGGTGGCCTACCTCATCACGCACGTTCTCGCCAACCTGCTCGTTTTCCAAGGGCCAGCGCAGATCAACGCCTACAGCCGGTTCCTCCACGGGACGGGCGGTGCGCTCTGGGCCGCTCGGCTGGTGCTCCTCGTCGCGCTGGTGCTTCACATCCTCGCCGCGGTCCAGCTCACGGCCCGGCGCCAGGCGGCGCGGCCCGTGCCCTATGCGGCCGGGCGCGACCCGCAGGTCTCGACATTCGCATCGCGGACCATCCGGTGGGGCGGGGCGCTGATCCTCGTCTTCCTCATCTACCACATCCTGCACTTCACGCTCGGCACGGTGCACACGGCGTTCGTCGAGGGCGACCCCTATCACAACGTGACCACCGGGTTCGGCAACCCGCTGGTGGTGGTGTTCTACGAGGTCGCGATGGCGGCGGTGGGCCTGCACCTCTACCATGGGATTTGGAGCAGCGGCCGGAGCCTCGGCCTGAGTGCCGCGTCGCCGCACCCGCTCCGGCGGCAGCTGGCGCTGGCCCTGTCGGTCGTCGTGTGGGCGGGCTTTACGGTGATCCCGATCGCCGTGTACGCGGGCGTGATCCGGCCATGACCGGGAGAAGCACATGGAGCTGAAGGCCAAGGTCCCGGACGGGCCCATCGAGCGGAAGTGGGACAAGCACCGGTTCGAGATGAAGCTGGTGAACCCCGCCAACAAGCGGAAATACACCGTCATCGTGGTGGGAAGCGGGCTCGCAGGCGGCGCCGCGGCCGCGACGATGAGCGAGCTCGGCTACAACGTCAAGTGCTTCTGCTTCCAGGACTCGCCGCGGCGGGCGCACTCCATCGCGGCGCAGGGCGGCATCAACGCGGCCAAGAACTACCGCAACGACGGCGACAGCGTCTACCGCCTGTTCTACGACACGGTGAAGGGCGGGGACTTCCGGGCGCGCGAGGCCAACGTCCACCGTCTGGCCGAGGTGAGCGTCCAGATCATCGATCAGTGCGTGGCGCAGGGCGTGCCGTTCGCGCGCGAGTACGGCGGCCTGCTGGCCAACCGGTCGTTCGGCGGGGCCCAGGTTTCGCGCACGTTCTACGCGCGGGGCCAGACCGGTCAGCAGCTCCTGCTGGGCTGCTACCAGGCGCTCGAGAAGGAGGTGGCGCGGGGCGGCGTGACCATGTACCCGCGGACCGAGATGCTCGATCTCGTCGTGATCGACGGCCGCGCGCGCGGCATCGTGGTGCGGGACATGGTGACGGGTCGGGTCGAGAGCCACGCCGCCGACGCGGTGGTGCTGGGCACCGGCGGCTACGGCAACGTGTTCTATCTCTCCACCAACGCCAAGGGATCCAACTGCACCGCCATCTGGCGGGCGCACAAGCGCGGGGCCGCCTTCGCCAACCCGTGTTACACGCAGATTCATCCCACCTGCATCCCCGTGAGCGGTGACTACCAGTCGAAGCTCACGCTGATGAGCGAGTCGCTCCGGAACGACGGCCGGGTGTGGGTCCCCAAGCAGGCGGGCGACCACCGCCCGCCCGGGCAGATTCCCGAGGCCGAGCGCGACTACTACCTCGAGCGCCGATACCCCAGCTTCGGCAACCTGGCCCCGCGTGACATCGCTTCGCGGGCGGCCAAGGCCGTGTGCGACGAAGGGCGCGGGGTCGGACCGGGCGGCCTGGGCGTCTATCTCGACTTCGCCGACGCGATCAACCGACTGGGCGCCGCCACGATTCGCGAGCGGTACGGCAACCTGTTCGAGATGTACCAGCGCATCACCGACGAGAACCCGTACCAGGTGCCGATGCGGATCTATCCCGCCGTGCACTACACGATGGGCGGGCTCTGGGTGGACTACAACCTGATGAGCACGATTCCGGGGCTGCACGTAATCGGCGAGGCCAACTTCTCCGACCACGGCGCCAACCGGCTGGGCGCGAGCGCCCTCATGCAGGGCCTGGCCGACGGATACTTCATCATCCCCCTGACCATCGGCGACTACCTCGCCTCGGCCCGGCCCGCGCCGGTCGACACCACGCACGCCGAGTTCAAGCGGGTGGAAGCGGACGTGACCGGGCGAACCCGGCGCCTGCTCGACATTCGCGGCAAGCGGACGGTGGACTCGTTCCACCGCGAGCTCGGCCAGCTCATGTGGGACAAGTGCGGCATGGCCAGGAACGCGGCGGGGCTGAACGAGGCGCTGCGGCGGATTCCCGAGCTGCGCGAGGAGTTCTGGCGCAACGTGAACGTCCCCGGCAGCGGCGCCGAGCTCAACCAGGCCCTGGAGAAGGCGGGACGGGTGGCCGATTTCCTGGAGCTGGGCCAGCTCATATGCCTCGACGCCCTTCACCGGGAGGAGTCGTGCGGCGGCCACTTCCGGGAGGAGTACCAGACCGAAGATGGCGAGGCGCGCCGCGACGACGCCCGGTTCGCCTACGTGGCCGCCTGGGAATACACCGGCGATCTGGCCGCGCCCCGGCTCAACCGTGAGCCACTCGAGTTCGAGTACGTGCACCTTGCGCAGCGCAGCTACAAGTAGGTGACGCGATGAATCTCACGCTCCACATCTGGCGTCAGTCCGGCCCCGGCACGCCGGGACGGATGGTCCGGTACGAGGCCCACGACATCAGCCCCGACATGTCGTTCCTCGAGATGCTGGACGTGGTGAACGAGCGCCTGATGGAAACCGGGGAGACACCGGTAGCGTTCGATCACGATTGCCGCGAGGGGATCTGCGGCTCGTGCAGCCTGATGATCAACGGCGTTGCCCACGGACCGAACCAGGGGACCGCCACCTGCCAGCTGCACATGCGGAGCTTCGCCGACGGCGATGAGATCCATATCGAGCCGTGGCGTGCCCGCGCGTTCCCGGTGGTCAAGGATCTGGTGGTGGACCGCTCGGCGCTGGATCGGATCATCGCCGCCGGCGGCTACGTGAGCGCTCCGACCGGGAGCGCGCCGGACGGAAACGCCATTCTGATTCCCAAGGACGCGGCAGACACGGCGATGGACGCGGCGCAATGCATCGGCTGCGGCGCCTGTGTCGCCGCCTGCCCCAACGGCTCCGCGTCGCTGTTCACGGCGGCCAAGATCTCGCACCTGGGCCTGCTGCCGCAGGGCCAGCCCGAGCGGCTGCAGCGGGCCCGCCGCATGGTCGAGCGGATGGACATCGAGGGCTTCGGCGGCTGCACGCTTTACGGCGAGTGCCAGGACGCGTGCCCCAAGATGATCAGCATGGACACCATCACTCGCATGAACCGGGACTTCCTGCGCGCGGCGGTCGCGCCCGTACGCGCGGCGGTGGCCGAGTCGGACTGATCCGGCTGCAGCTGGGCCTGATCCTGCTGGCGGCGCCCTCCGGTGGCGCGCTGGCGCAGGCGCGGCCATGGGCCCGGGTGGGCGCGCAGGCGATCGCCGCGTACGAGCATGCCGATGCGGTGCCCGGTGGATCGCCGCTGGGTGAAGCGCGGGTCGTCCAGCCGGTCGTGATGGTGCAGGCCGACGCGCTCCGCCGGCTCCGGCTTACTGGCACGCTCAATCTCGAGGGGCTCACCATTCCCGACGGAGAGCTGGCGCCCGGTAACTGGGGCGAGGGCTTCGTCGATCGGCGGCACCCCCACACCTACCTCCACGAGCTCGTCCTCACGGCTGACGATCTGCTTGGCGCGCACGACGGCGATGCCCGCCTGTCGCTGAGCGCGGGGAAGGGCTTCGCGCCGTTCGGCACCGACGACCCGATGGTGCGGCCGTTCGTCCGCTATCCAGTGAACCATCACCTGGCCCAGATCCTGGAGCGAGCGGTGGCGATCGCCGCGCTCCGGGCCGGCCGGCTCGCACTCGAGGCCGGCCTCTTCAACGGCGACGAGCCCGAGCGCCCGGGGCAGTGGCCCCGCGTGGGTGGGCGGTTCGGGGACTCGTGGAGCGCCAGGGTCACCGCGACCCCGCTGCCCGGGGCCACCGCCGAGCTCTCCCATGCCCACGTGCACTCGCCCGAGCATCGGCCCGGGGCGGGCACCGACCAGGAGAAGTGGAGCGTGGCCGGCCGCTGGGACCGACCCGTCGCCGGACATCCGACGTACGGACTGCTCGAGTGGGCGCGCACATCGGAGGCGGACGGGTTCTTCGTCTTCCATAGCCTGCTGGCCGAAGGTGCATGGGGCACCGGTCCCCATCGTCTCCAGTACCGATTCGAGCGGACCGAGCGGCCCGAAGAGGAGCGCATCTCGCGGTTCCGCTCACTCCGGCCCCACCTCGAGAACTCGATCCTCGGTGTAACGCGCTGGACCACGCACACGGTCGGCTATCAGGTTCGAGTGCTCACCAGGGGGCCGCTGGCCGTGAACCCACTGGCCGAGCTGACCTATGCCAGCGTGACGAAAGTCGGCGGCGGGCTGATCGACGTCGAGCAGCTCTATGGACAGACCCACATCTGGTCACTGACCCTGGGACTCCGGATTGCTGCGGGGATGACGATGCACCGGATGGGGCGGTACGGGGCCGTGGAGGACGAGAGCGAGATGGCCATGCACGATCACGACGGGATGGCGCAGTGAGGCGGGCGCGATCGACATCGCTGGTGGCGGTCGGTCTCATGGGATTGCTGGCCGGCTGCGGCGGCGGTGATGGGGGCGGGACTGGTCCGACGCCCCGCGGCAGCTTCTCGGTGCTGTCGGGCGGCGACAACGTGCCCGATCGGTTCAGCTCCGACCTGTGGGTGCACGGATC
>DATEJD010000342.1:0-11905 GCA_035278325.1 Gemmatimonadales bacterium
CCCTCCCGGCCATACACCCGCCCCCGCCACTCCACCCGCCGTCCGCCGCGCCAGATCGAGCGCAGCGCGATGTAGAGCGCCATCCCCGCGCCGGCCGGGTACCCGAGCCCGTAGAGCGGCGGAATCTCCATCCCGAGCGACACCAGCGACCAGAACACCAGCGACAACCCAGCGGCCGCGAGGGCGGCCGGCAGCAGCCTTCCGCCCTCGACACCCGCGAGCCCCGCGACTGCCACCAGGGGCGGCACCAGCCAGAACAGGAACGAGGTAACCAGGAGCAGCGGCACCAGCGCCCGCAGCACCGGCTCGTGCGGAAACGACCGGAGCCCGCCCAGGTACATGTTCTTCGACCAGCCCTCGATCAGATGCGGCAGGCTGTGGTACATCCGCGTCTCCATGAAACGCCGCGCGAACGCGAAGTGGATCCGGCGCCCGTTGCGCAGGTACGTCTGCGCCAGCGCCAGATCCTCAGCCACTTCGTGTCGAACCGCTTCATGGGTACCCACCGCCTCGTACGCCGCGCGGGTCGTGAGGATGAACTGTCCGTTCGCGATCGCGTCCCGCTCCCGCCGGGCGCGGTTCACCCGGGCCGGGTGATACCGCAGCCCAAGCAGCAGCCAGATCTGGGGCATGATGAGCCGCTCCCAGAACGTCACGCAACGCTGGTGCGGGGCCACGGTCACGAGGTCGGCCCGCTCGCACTCGAGGGCGGCCACGGCGCGGCCCAGGAGCTCGGGCCCATGGGTCGTGTCGGCGTCGGTAAAGAGCAGGATGTCGCCGCTGGCCGCGCGGGCGCCCTGGAGGCAGGCCCACGGCTTGCCGTACCAGCCCTCCGGGAGAGGAGCGCCCGACAGCAGGCGAACCCGGCCATCGGCCGCGGCCAGCCGGGCTACCTTTGCCGCTGTGTCGTCGGTCGAGCGGTCGTCGACCACGATCAGCTCGAGCCGCGGATAGCGCGTGGACAGCACCGAGCGTACCACCGTCTCGATGACCGGGGATTCGTTGCGGGCGGGAATGATGACGGAAACCAGGGGTCCGTCGATGGGTGGAACGTCCTCCAGACTGGGTCGCGCGTCGGACAGACGGAACAGACTCGCGAACGGAACCAGCCAGGGCAGGGCAGGAAGAAAGTCGGCGGGCGCCACGGCCGCGGCGGCTAGCGCTGCTGCTGCTTGGTCAGCCCATGGAGTTCGTGCTCGATCGCGGCCAGTTGGCGTTCGACGTCGGCCGCGTCATACTCGGTCTGGAACGCCGGCACGCCGTTCTGGGCGAAGAGCGTGGCGACCAGCGCATCGGTATAGCCCACCACCGCGACCGCGATGCCCTTGTCGATCACGCGATTGAGCCGCAGCATGATGGCCATCCCCTGGCGCGCGCGCATGGCCGCCAGGATCGGCGCCAGATTGCGGATCAGGAGCTCGCGGAGAAATTGCAGCTCCTCCACCACCTCTCCCGCGGCAAGACCGCGCGTGGCGGCGATCCGGCCGTAGTGCTCGCACGCGTGGAGCCACACCGGGCCGACTTCCCGGCGCAGCGGGCCGACCAGCTCGCTGATGATGTCGAGGAGGATGCGGAACTCCCGTTCGACGAGAGCCCGCGGTATCGTGGGAGCGGCGGTGATGCGATCGCCCAGCCAATCTGCCCATTGAATGACCATCTGGTCCCGCAGCTCGGTGATGACACGGCCGGCGGCGAGCAGCGCGGGCTGGGAAGCGCGCACGAACCGTCCTCCCCGAAAAAGGTTGCGGCAATCTAACCGTGGAGCGTTGATGGGGTCAAAACCGCTCGTTCGACCACCACGACTCGCGCACGGCAGCCGTGTCGCGCTGGTGGCGCCCGCTGGTCCCCTGCTGGAACAGGACGATATAGCACGCGCCGAGGCCCTGTGCCGTGCGCTGGATTACGAGCCGGTCCTGGGCGCCCACGCCCGCGGCCACCACGGCTACTTCTCCGGCACCGATGAGGAGCGGCTGGCCGACCTGAACGCGGCGTTCCGAGACCCCGCCATCGATGCCGTCTGGTGCCTCCGAGGTGGCTACGGCGTTACCCGGATTCTCGACGCCATCGACTTCGACGCGCTGGTCCGCCGCCCCCGCCCGGTCATCGGATATTCCGACATCACCGCGCTGCTGGCCGGCGTGGTTCGCTGCGCCGGGCAGATCGCCTTTCACGCTCCCACCGCACGCGCCGCGATGCCCGCCTTTTCCCGGCGCCACTTCGCGCGCGTGCTGGCGGAGCCACAGGCCGCCGGCCCGCTCGAGGCGCTGCGCCCTCCGCCGGACGTCCTGCTGCCGCAGGCCAATCGCGTCACCGTCATTCACGGCGGCCGCGCTGATGGGATGCTGGCGGGCGGCAACCTGACGCTGCTCCACTGCCTCATCGGCACCCGCTACTTCCCGGATCTCGACGGCGCGCTGCTCTTCCTGGAGGACGTGAACGAAGACCTCTACCGCATCGACCGGATGCTGGCCCACCTGCGAATGATCGGCGCACTGGCCCGCCTGCGTGGCGTGCTGGTCGGACGGTTGACCGGGCTCAAGCGCCACATGGAGGACGGCTCGTTCGGCGTCGATGAGGTCCTGACCCACTACTTCGCGCCGCTCGGCGTCCCGGTCCTCTATGGTGTGCCGATCGGCCACATCGAGGACCAGTGGACCATGCCCCTCGGCGTGCGGGCCAGGATCGACGCCGACGCCGCGTCGGTGGAGCTGCTGGAACCCGCGGTCGCCTGAGCGGGGCACGGGGACCGTGGTATTTCGCCCTCACTGCGTCGCGGTCACCCAACCATTCGTTAATTTTGGATATGGCCACCCCCAGCCTGACCCGCCACCGGCTTCCCGGCACCCTGGGCGAGATCCTCATCGATGTCCGCGCCGGCGGGCGGGGCACACCGCGGCCGGCGGTGATCGTCGTCCACGGATTCAAGGGATTCAAGGACTGGGGGTTATGGCCCTCGCTCGCGGAGCGGATCGCCCGGGGCGGGCTGTCGGCCGTGACACTCAACCTGAGCGGGAGCGGGGTCGACGATTCGGGCGAGTTCGTCCACGTCGAGCGGTTCGGCCACAACACCTTCTCCGCGGAGTTGCAAGACCTGCGCCGGGTGACCGATGCGTTGGTGTGCGGCGAGCTGGGCGTGGCCCCGCCTAGCGCGGTGGGCCTGCTGGGACATTCGCGCGGCGGTGGCATCGCCGTGCTCCAGGCCGCCGCCGACGCCCGCGTCCGGGCCCTCGTCACCTGGGCCGCCATCTCGACGGTGGATCGCTGGCCCGCCGCCCAGCGCGCCGCGTGGCGCGCCGCCGGCGTGAACGAGGTGAAGAACGTGCGGACCGGCCAGGTGCTGCCGCTCTACACCGATGCGCTCGACGACGTCGAGCAGAACGCCGCGACGCTCGACATCGAAGCGGCGGCACGGCGCATCACGGTGCCCTGGCTCATCCTCCACGGGACCGAGGACGAGGCCGTGTCGCTCGCCGAGGGCGAGCGGCTTGCCGCGGCGGCTCCGCGCGCCCGGTTCGTCCGGATTGATGGCGCGGGCCACACCTTCGGCGCCGTCCACCCGTGGCAGGGAGCTACACCTGAGCTCGAGCAGGTGGAGAACACCACCTTGACCTTCTTTGCGGAGCATCTGCGCTAGCCATGCCGCCTCGAGGCTCGCTGCCCGATCTGAGCGGCCGCGTGTGCGTCATCACCGGTGCCTCCCGCGGTATCGGACGCGCCACCGTGGACGGCCTCGCGGCGCTCGATGCCCAGCTGGTGCTGCTCTGCCGGCGCCGAGAGGACGGTGACCGGATCGCGAGCGAGCTCGCGGCGGCGCGCCGCGGGCCGCCGGCTGACGTCATTGAGGTCGATCTCTCCTCGCAACGCGCCATTCGCGAGGCGTCCGACACCCTGCGGGATCGCTACCCCAGAATCCACGTTCTCATCAACAACGCGGGCGTGATCCCGCAGCAGCGCGAAGTCACGGTGGACGGGCTCGAGATGCAGTTTGCCGTGAATCATCTCGCGTACTTCATGCTCACGACCCTGCTGCTCGACCGTCTCACCGCCGGCGCGCCGGCTCGGGTAGTAAACGTCACCTCCGGCGCGCATCAGGGCGGAACGCTCGATCTGGCCGATCTTCAGAGCCAGCGCCGCTACGATCCGGTCAGGGTGTATGGCCGCACCAAGCTCGCGAACGTGCTGTTCACCTACGAGCTGGCCCGGCGGATCCGCTCGACGGGTGTCACCGCCAACTGCCTGCACCCCGGCGTCATCGCGACCCGGCTGCTGGCCGACTACATGAACGTGCCGATGGTTGGCGGCGCCGTCGCGCGCACCTTCGGCGGGGACCCGTCCGAGGGCGCCGACGCGACGGTGTACCTCGCGGCTTCGCCCGAAATCGAGGCGGTGAGCGGGCGGTACTTCGTCGGACGGCGGGAGAGCCGGTCGTCGCCGGCGTCCTACGATGAGACGCTGCAGCGCCGCCTGTGGGAGGAGAGTGTCCGGCTCAGCTCGTTGGCGGACGTCCTCGCACCTTGACCGTCCGCGCTCGCGCGGCGAATCTCCGGCATGCCCATCTACGCCTACCGCTGCTCATCCTGTGGCACCGAGTTCGAGCGCCTGGTCCGATCCGAGACCAGAGTAGCCTGTCCCGGCTGTGACGGTCGGAAGCTCGAGCGCCTGCTGTCGCTCACGGCCCGGCCGGCCGGGAGCACCGCTCCAGCCGATTACAGTCGCCTGGGCCCGCCGCCTGGCGGTGGGTGCTGTGGCGGCGGATGTCACTCGCACAACCACTGAGCCCGCGCCTCGCTCGCCTCAAGGAGCGACTGGCGGCGCATCGGCCGGTCTCCGACGAGGGCGACGCGACCCTCATCTGGGCGGCCGTGGCCGTCGTCGTGGTCCCGTCACCCGATGCCGTGCTCCTCATCCGCCGCGCCGAGCGCGCCGGCGACCCATGGTCCGGTCACATGGCGCTGCCGGGAGGCCGACGCGACCCCGAGGACCACGACCTGGTCGCCACCGCCGTTCGCGAGACCTTCGAGGAACTCGGCCTGCGTCTGGAGCGGTCGGATCTGCTCGGCGGTCTCGATGACGTGGTTCCGCGCACCCCGGTGCTGCCGCCCATCGCGGTGCGCCCCTTCGTATTCGGCCTGACCGAACGGCCGCCGCTCACGCCCAATCCCGAGGTAGCCGGCGCCCGCTGGGTCCTCCTCGATCATCTGCTCCACCCCGAGACCTACCACTCCGCCCGCCTCGAGATCCGGGGCGAGCCCCGCGAATTTCCCGCCTACCGGGTCGACGAGTCGATCGTCTGGGGCATGACCGAGCGGATCCTGACCGGCCTGCTCGCCCAACTCGGGGCCTAGCCAGCCATCGCTCGCTTGACATTCGCTCAGCCTCACCAGATAATTAGCCGAGCCTAAACTCTGGTTTCGCATGAACGCAACTGTCGGGTCCGATACGCTTACCCGGTCCGTCGAGGACTATCTCAAGGCCATCTACCGGCTTAGCCCGGAGGGCCGTCCCGCCGCCACCAGCGACATCGCCCGCTTGCTCGAGCTCTCGCCACCCTCCGTGAGCGGGATGGTCAAGCGGCTGTCCGAGCTGGGCTTCCTGGAGCACATCCCCTACAAGGGGGTCCAGCTCACCGAGGCCGGCCGGCGGGCCGCGCTTCGGATGGTCCGGCGCCACCGGCTGATCGAGGCCTATCTGGTGCAGTTTCTGGGATACAGCTGGGACACCGTACACGTGGAGGCGGAGCGGCTGGAGCACGCGGTGTCCGATACGCTGGTGGAGCGGATGGCGGCCGCACTGGGTCACCCCGTGGTCGATCCCCACGGTGATCCGATTCCCGGCGCCGACGGCTCGATTCCCGAGCTGGCCTGCACACCGCTGGCCGACGCGGACATCGGCGAGACGGTCGAGATCCGCCGAGTGGACGAGAGCGAGCCCGAGCGGCTTCGGTACCTCGCCGCGCTCGGGCTCGTGCCCGGCGTGGTGCTCACGGTGCTGGACCGGCAGCCGTTCGGTGGGCCGGTAACGGTCGAGTCGGCGGGCGAGCGCCACAGCATCGGCGCGGAGCTCGCGCAGGTGGTGCTGGTGGCGGCGGGAGACGAGCGATGAGCGCCGCCTCGACTTCGCCAGTCCAGGACCTGGCCGGCTGGCGCTATCCGCGCACCCTGCCCAGCCTGCCCGAATCGCATCACACGGTCGCCGTTCCCCGCGGCGTCCCGTTCTGGCGGAAGGCGCTCGCCTTTGCGGGTCCGGGCTACATGGTCGCGGTGGGGTACATGGACCCGGGCAACTGGGCCACCGACCTCGCGGGCGGCGCTCGGTTCGGCTACCTGCTGCTCAGCGTGATCCTGATCTCGAACCTGATGGCCATCCTGCTGCAGGCGCTCGCCCTCAAGCTCGGCATCGTCACCGGGCGCGACCTCGCGCAGGCCTGCCGGGACCACTATTCCCGGCCGGTGAGCTTCGCGCTCTGGGTGCTCTGCGAGATCGCCATCGCCGCGTGCGACCTCGCCGAGGTGATCGGCTCGGCCATCGCGCTCAACCTGCTGTTCGGAATCCCGCTCGTGTGGGGCGTGTGCCTCACCGCGCTCGACGTGCTGCTGATCCTCCTGCTCCAGCACAAGGGCTTCCGCTATCTCGAGGCGTTCGTCATCGCGCTCGTCGCCACCATCGGTGTCTGTTTCGCGATCGAGCTGATCATGGCGCGGCCCGAGGTGGCGGCGGTGCTCCATGGACTGGTGCCCCGGACCGAGATCGTCACCAATCCGGCCATGCTGTACATCGCCATCGGCATCCTGGGCGCCACCGTGATGCCGCACAACCTGTATCTGCACTCCTCCATCGTGCAGACCCGGAAGGTGCTGCCCGACCCGGCGTCCAAGCGCGAGGCCATCCGGTTCGCGACCCTCGACTCCACCGTGGCCCTGCTGTTCGCGTTCTTCATCAACGCGGCCATCCTGGTCCTGGCCTCCGCCACGTTCCACCAGAGCGGCCACCAGGAGGTCGCCGACATCGGCGATGCCTACCGCCTGCTGACGCCGCTCCTGGGCACCGGGCTGGCGAGCACTCTGTTCGCGGTCGCGCTGCTCGCGTCGGGGCAGAACTCCACCATCACGGGCACCCTCGCGGGACAGATCGTGATGGAGGGATTCCTCAACATCCGGCTTCCGGCCTGGCTCCGCCGGCTCATCACCCGGCTCATCGCCATCGTTCCGGCGGTAATCGTGACCGCGCTCTACGGCGAGCATGGCGCCGGCTCGCTGCTCATCCTGAGCCAGGTCATCCTGAGCCTGCAGCTCTCCTTCGCCGTCGTTCCGCTGGTGTACTTCACCAGCCAGCGGAAGAAGATGGGTGAGTTCGTGAACTCGCCGCTGCTCATGGGCACCGCCTGGACGGTGGCCACTATCATCATGGGCCTCAACGTCTGGCTCCTGGTCGGGACCTTCCGCGACTGGCTGGCGTGATCGCGCGTCATCTGCTGGCGGCGGGCCTCCTGGCCGGCCCGCTCGCTGCCCAGGAGACGGCGCCCTCCCCGATCGCCGACAACAGCTTCCTCATCGAAGAGGCGTACAACCAGGAGCCGGGAGTGGTGCAGCACATCAGCACCTTCACCCGGCCCGCCGGCGGCGGGGCGTGGGCTTACTCGTTCACGCAGGAATGGCCGTTCCGAGGGAGCACGCACCAGCTGAGCTACACGGTCCCCGTCCTCAACGAGTCGGGCAGCGGGACCGGCATCGGCGACATCGCCCTCAACTATCGCTATCAGCTCCTGGCCCGGGGTGACGGCGGCATGCACCTCGCTCCGCGGCTGAGTCTCCTGGTGCCCACCGGCGACGAGCGCCGCGGCCGGGGTGCCGGCGGCTTCGGGATGCAGACCAACCTCCCGCTCAGCGTCCAGCCCCGGCCCTGGCTTGCCCTGCACGCCAACGCGGGGCTCACCTGGACCCCTGACGCCAAGAACGCCCTCGGGCAGAGCGCATCGACGTTGGGCGGCAACCTTGGCGGCAGCGCCATCTGGCTTCTCCGGCCCAACCTGAATCTCATGCTCGAGCTGCTTTGGCTCAGCACCCAGGCAGTGGTCGGGCCGGACCAGCGCCAGCGCGAGGAGGCGCTGTTCCTGAATCCCGGCGTCCGCTGGGCGTTCAACTTTCCCAGTGGGCTGCAGATCGTGCCCGGGGTCGCGTATACCGTTGGCCTCGACGACGGCGCCGGCGCCGACGCGCTCTTCCTGTATCTCAGCTTCGAGCACCCCTTCCGCCATTAGGTTCCACCGCACGAGGTGAGTTGACCGGTCGGCACCGCGAGTACCATCCCCGGTGCCGCTCCGTGCCCCCGACGCGTCGGTGGTGATCGTTCGATGAAGCTGCTCAGCATCCGGCGGGGCTGGTGTCTCGCCGCTCTCGTCGGCGGGGCCGTCCCGCTCGCGGCTCAAATTCCCGCCGTGGCGGTCGAGCGTCGGCTGGCCGACGATCTTGCGCTCCGCGTGGGCGACACCGTTCGCCTGGGCACGGCGCCAGACTCCATGCGGACGGTGGCCGTCGTCGCGGCCGTGTACGAGCCGCGGCCGGATCCCGCCCAGATCACCAAGGACGAGCGCTACATCCGGCTCCATCTGCCGGACCTCGCGGCATTGCTGGGCGCGCCCGACCGGGTCGACCGGTTCGGCGTCGGGCTCGTCCCCGGAGTGTCTGTGGACAGCGCCGTCGCGCGGCTGGAGCAGAACGCGTTCGGCTACCGGGCCTATCCGTCGGCCGTGATCGCGTCGGGCTCGTCCCAGACCTTCCTGGTGGTGAGCCGGTTCCACCGGGCGATCGCGGTGATCACCATCGTCGCAAGCGCGGTGTTCCTGCTGTGCATCATGCTCCTCAAGGTGGAGGAGCGCCGGCTGGACGCCGCGGTCATGCGGTTCGTCGGGGTGCGGCGTCGCACCATCTTCGGCGCGCTGCTGCTCGAAGCGGTGCTGGTGGCGGTCGTCGGCTCGGTGGTCGGAACCGCGCTCGCCTTCGCCGCCGGCGCCGCCACCAACGCCTACTACCGGCGCTTCTTCGACACCGCGCTCACGTTCTCGCTCATTACCCCCGGCATCGTGCTGTTCAGCGTGGCGCTGTCGCTGGTGCTGGGCATCGCCGCCGGCGCGGTAGCCGCGTGGCGACTGGTGCGCACCCGCCCCATGGTGCTCTGGGGGCGCGGATGACCGGACTGCGCTGGGGCCTCAAGAGTCTCGTGCGGCAGCCGCTCCGGACCGGGCTGTCGCTCGCCGGCATCGCGGTCGCCGCGGCCATGCTGCTCGACATGGTCATGCTGAGCGGCGGCATCGACAAATCGTTCTCGGACCTGCTGCTCAAGCGCGGGTTCCAGATGCGGCTCACCCCGAAGGGCACCCTCCCGTTCGACACCGAGGCCAGCATGACGGACGCGTCGGAGATCGTCGCCGCGCTGCGGCGGGATCCCGCCGTCGCTGCCGCCGGCGCAGTGCTCGGCACCTCGATCTACGGCCGCACCCGCGATTCGCTGGTGACGCTGTTCGGCTACGGCATCGAGCCCGAGGCGCAGTCGCTGTACCAGCTCACCGGGGGGCGGGACCTGTCGGCGGCCGATACCGCCGGCGTCCTGCTCAGCGAGCCGGCCGCGCGCCTGCTCGGTGCCTCCGTGGGCGATACGGTGACGCTGGTCGGCCGCCTGGATCCCCAGGTGGTCACCACCGCGGTGGGTCGTCACCTGGTGGTTCGGGGGATGGTGCGCTGGATATACGACTATCGAGGCCAGCCGTCGGTCGGCGCGGTGCTGCCAGTGATGCAGCGCCTGGCTCTTCAGGAGGCTACCGACCGCGCCTCGCTCATTCTGGTCCGGGCCCGTGACGACCGCGCGGTGCCCGCCCTCGCCGACCGCCTGCGGCGCCAGTTCCCCCAGGTCGAGGTGAACAGCGTGGCGGAGCTGGTCGCCCACTTTCGCGAGCGCCTGGTCTACTTCCGGCAGCTCTCGTACATCCTCGGCACCATGAGCCTGATCGTGGCGGTCCTGCTGATCGCCACCCTGCTCACGATCACGGTGAATGAGCGCCTGGGCGAGATCGCCACCCTGCGCGCCATCGGTGTGAGCCGCGGCACCATCGTCGGCCAGGTGCTGGCCGAGGGCACCACGCTGACCCTGGTCGGGGCCGTGCTCGGGCTGGGCCTCGGGCTCGTGACCGCGCGTTACCTCGACGCTATCCTGACCAGCTTCCCCGGTCTTCCCGCCGCGTTCTCGTTCTTCGTGCCCCGGGCTGACACGCTCACCTTCGCGGCGGTCGTGCTGTTCGCGACCGGCACACTCGCCGGCCTCTATCCGGCATGGCTCGCGTCGCGCGCGCCGGTCGCGGCCACCCTGCGCGCCGAGGCCACATGAGCCCGCCCCCGCTGCTGGCCCGGGAGCTGCGCAAGGACTATCCGATGAACGGCGAGACCGTGCACGCGCTTCGTGGCGTCTCCCTCCGAGTCGACCACGGCGATTACGTGGCAATCGCCGGACCATCCGGAAGCGGCAAGTCCACCCTGCTGCAGCTGCTCGGCGGCATCGACACTCCATCCTCGGGCTCCGTCGAGATCCTCGGCACGCCGCTCGAGACCCTCCGCGACGGCGAGCTCACGCGCCTCCGCCTCACCCGGCTGGGATTCATCTTCCAGCGCTTTCACCTGCTGCCGGTGCTGACGGCCCGGGAGAACGTCGAGCTGCCCATGGCGGAGGCGGGCGTGCGTCGGCGCGAGCGGGAGGCGCGCGCACGAGAGCTGCTCGAGTTCGTCGGGCTCGGTCATCGCGCCGAGCACCGCGCCACCCAGCTCTCCGGAGGCGAGATGCAGCGGGTAGCCATCGCCCGCGCGCTGGCCAACCGGCCCACGGTCGTGCTTGCCGACGAGCCCACCGGTGAGCTCGAAGCCGCCACCGGCCAGGAGATCCTGACCCTGTTCCGGCGACTCAACCAGTCCGGGACGACCCTCGTCGTCGTCACCCACGACGACCGGCTCGCCGCCGAGGCGGACCGCGTGGTTCACATGCTCGACGGCGCCATCCGCGACTGATGCTGCTCACCCTCGCCTTCCGCCATCTCTGGGTCCGGCGGCTCCGCTCGCTGTTTCTCCTGCTCGGCTTCGCGCTCGGGGTCGGGGTGATGGTCGTGCTGCTCTCGGTGGGCGAGGCGATGCTGGACCAGAGCCGCGACGTGTCCCTCGTGGGCGGCGGCGAGGTGACCGTGCTGCCGCTCGGCATCGATGTCGAAGCCATGCGAACCGGTGGCCTGAGCGGGATGTTCTTCGCGATCGACCGCGCGCGCTTCCTCACCCGGCAGGTGCTCGGCGGTCCCCGGCAGGCGGGGGTGGTCCGCACCGTGGCGCCGGTCATCGAGGGCAAGCTGCTGTATCTGTGCAAGGCCCGAGGACCGTGTGTGCCCACTGCGGTCCGGGCCGGCGGTGAGATCCCCAGCCGTGCGGCCGCGCTCGGCACCGGGCTGGACCTGCGGCAGGGCAGGTGGGCCGACTCGCACGTGGACTCGCTCTGGATCGCGCCGACCCGGCAGCAGCTCTATGACGAGCTCGACCGGTTCCACATTCCAAGCAGGCCGGACAGCACCTGGGGCGAGTGGCACTACTTCAACATCGCGCCCTCGCCGCGGGAGTGGTGGTACGTGACCTATCTGGTGGGCGGTGCCCTGCCCGAGGGGCGCTGGGGCGGCCGCGTGCTCGTGACGCACCGCCGTCTCGATGGCCGCTACGATCGCTTTACCGCCGACGTGCCCTCGGGTCGCGTCGTGCTCGACACCACCCGGGCCGATCTCGTGCTGGGGTCCAGCTCGGTTCGGCAGCGAGATGGCGCGTACCATCTCATGGCCTCCGCATCCGGTACCGCGGGCCGGTTGCGGCTCGACCTCGAAGTCGTGCCG
>DATEJD010000343.1:0-17078 GCA_035278325.1 Gemmatimonadales bacterium
CGGGTGCAGGATGTTGGGAGTTCCCCGGCCGCTCGATTGATTCGAGGGGCTTTTTTGTTTCCGCGCGTCACCACTTCTTCGTCGGGAGAGACAATGAAGCGAGCGAACGTTCTGGGAGCTGCCCTCGTCGTCGCGAGCGCCGTCGCGACCGCCACGCCCGCCGCCGCGCAGGCAGTTGGGGCCGACGTCGGCCTGTTCAGCTCCTACGTGTGGCGCGGGTTGAGCCTCACCAACAAGCCCGTGGCGCAGCCGGACCTGTACGTGACGTTCCCAGCCGGTAAGGCCTCGGTGACCCTCGGCGGGTGGGCGAACGTCGATCTCGGCAAATATGACGATGGCGCCAACGACATCAGCGAAAGCGGCGGCACGTCCGCCTTCAACTTCGCCGAGTTCGATCCCTGGGCGGAGATCAGCGTGCCGGCAGGGAAGGCGACGCTGACGGGTGGCATTACGGCCTACTTCTATCCCAACGACGGCGGCCTCACTTCCGACTTCAACACCTGGGAAGTGTATGGCAAGGCGGCGTTCGACGTGCCGCTGGCCCCCAAGATCGCCGCCTGGTACGACATCGACAAAGTGAAGGGCTTGTACGTCGAGGGCAGCATTTCGCATTCGCTGCCGCTCGGCACGAAGAACTCGTTGAGCCTCGGCGCGCTCGCGGGGTTCAATGCGGGACAGGACGCCGATTTCGATGCGAACGGTAACCCGCAGGCCCCGTTCTTCAACTTCGCCGACAACGGCTTCACGCACCTGGACCTGTCGGCTGGCATGCCGCTCACGGCGGGGTCGCTCTCGATTACGCCGGCGTTCCACTTCCTGATTAACGGCGATGACTTCGTCAAAGTCACGTCCCCGACCAAGACCCATGACGTGAAGGCGTGGGGTGGCGTGACGATCAGCTGGTCCAAGTCGTACGGCGCCGCGGCGGAAGAAGAGAGCGGCGAGACCAGCGAGTAGCTGACCCGATAGACGCTCTCGCCGGCTCGACGCCGGCGGAGCGTGAGCTGAACGACGGGGGCATGCGCGAGCGCGTGCCCCCGTCGTATTTTGGCGCCAGGCAGTCGCGATGGGAGAATCGCCGTGAACGTCCTGCTGTTCGGCGCCACCGGCATGGTGGGACAGGGTGTCCTGCGGGAGTGCCTGCTCGATCCGGGCGTCGATCGCGTGCTTGCGGTCGGACGATCCGCCACGGGCAAGGCAGGCTCCGGTCCCGACGCGGCCAAGCTCCGCGAGCTGATCGTGCCGGACGTGGCCGACCTGAGCGGGATCGAAACCCAGCTCGCCGGCTTCGACGCCTGCTTCTTCTGCCTCGGCGTCTCGTCCATCGGCATGACCGAGGAGCAGTACACCCGGCTGACCTACGATCTCACCCTCGCCGTGGCCCGGACGGTTGCAGGGCGCAGTCCGCGGTCGACCTTCGTCTACGTGTCGGGCGCCGGCACCGACAGCAGCGAGCGCGGGCGCTCCATGTGGGCCCGGGTGAAGGGGCGGACCGAGAACGAGCTCCTGCGACTGCCCTTCAAGGCCGCCTACATGTTTCGCCCCGGTGCCATCCTTCCCCTGCACGGCGTCCGCTCGAAGACCGGGTGGGTGCGGCTGCTCTACCTGCTGGCCGCGCCGGTCGTCCCGCTCTGGCGGACCCTTTCCCCCAACACCATCACTACCAGCGAGCAGGTCGGCCGGGCGATGCTGCGGGTGGCACGCGAGGGTTACCCCACGCGGATCCTGGAGACTTCGGACATCAATCGGCTGTAAGCTTCGAGGATGGGGCGTCCATGATCCGCCACCTGCTCGAGACCTACGGCTATCTCGGAGTCCTTGTGCTGGTGGGCCTCGAGAGCCTCGGCCTGCCGCTGCCCGGCGAGACCGCCCTCCTCACCGCCAGCGCGTACGCCGCGGCGGGCCATCTGTCCATCGTCGGGGTCGTCGTGGCCGCCGTGGTGGGCGCCGTGCTCGGCGACGCGGCTGCTTACTGGATCGGACGTACCGGCGGACTCGCGCTGGTGCGGCGCTACGGTCGGCTGCTTCGGATCGACGACGCCAAGCTGGAGCGGGCGCAGGCCTTCTACCAGCGGCACGGCGGGAAGACCGTCTTCTTCGGCCGGTTCGTCTCACTGCTCCGCATGCTGGCGGCCCTGCTGGCCGGCGTCACGCGCATGCCCTACGCACGCTTCACCCTGTTCAACGTGGCGGGGGGGATCTGCTGGGCGACGCTGTTCGGCGCGCTCGGCTACGGCTTCGGCCGGCAGCTCCCGGCCATCGAGCACACCGTCGGACAGGTTGGCGCGCTGATCGGGCTCCTCGCCGCGCTCGTGGTGGTGGTGGTCGTCGGTCCCTGGCTGGTGCATCACGCGGGCGATCTCACGGCCGGCCTGGGCCGGGGAATACACCGGCTGGGCAACTGGACTCCCGTGCGCCGGAGCCGGGCGCGCTACCCCGGGGCGTGGGCCTTTCTGGGGCGGCGCTTCGCGGCGGGCGAGTACCTGGGCCTGCACCTGACGATCGGCCTCGCGCTGAGCCTGGGCGCGCTCTGGCTGTTCGGCGGCATCTCCGAGGATGTGATTCATCACGAACCCATCACGCAGTTCGACATCACGGTGGCGAATGTGCTGCACCAGCACGCGAGCGCGACGGTCACCGAGATCGCCAAGGGCATAACGCTGCTGGGATCCCCGGCCGTCATCGCCGGGTGGGCGCTGATCGTAGCCGCGGTGCTGCTCGCTCGAAAGGATTACCTGACGGAGGGCGGGTGGATCGCGGCGCTGGCGGGAGGCGGGCTGTTGGACGGGGTGCTCAAACAGATCTTCCATCGGCCCCGACCGGTTTGGGACCTTCCACTCCTCACCGCACGAGGGTTCAGCTTCCCGAGCGGCCACGCGATGGGATCGCTGCTGGCCTATGGCATGCTGGCGTATCTGGTCTGGCGCCAGATGGACAACCCGCGAGGGCGCGCGGCGCTCGTGGGGTGTACCCTCGTGCTGATTCTTCTCATCGGGTTGAGTCGGTTGTATCTCGGCGTCCACTACTTCAGTGACGTGGTCGCCGGGTATGCCGCGGGGACGGTGTGGCTGGCCGCGTGTGTCACGGGGCTCGAAGTCGCGCGGCGTCGCCCCCGCGCCGCGTCCTGACGACCGCACGCTAGCGATAGCGGTAGGCCCGGGGGGGGGGCACCCTGAACGAAGCGAAGAGGGCATGCGTTCGGGCATGCCCCCTTCACTGCGTTCAGGGTGACTCACCTCCGCCCCCGCTCCCGCTCACCGCTTACCGCCTCAGCCCAGCCCCGCCGCGATCTCCTTGAACGTGTCCTCCAGGCGGTTGAGCATCTCCGTGAGCGTGGCCTCTGGAATGCCCAGCGCCGGCTCGATGCGGATGACCTGTGCCTTGCTGTAGGTACCTGCCACCAGCACGCCACGCTTGAACAGCCCCGCCGCCACCTGCCAGCCGATCTCCTGGACCGGGAACTCCATGCCGATCAGGAGACCCTTGCCGTGCGCATCGGCCAGGATCTGGGGATACCGGTTCTTGAGCTCGGCCAGCTCGCGGAGCAGCAGGTGGCCCTTGGCCGCGGCCTGGCCCGGGAGGTCCTCCTCGAGCGTCACCTGGATGGCGGCGAGTCCCGCGACGCACGCCAGCGGATTGCCGCCGAAGGTAGTGGAGTGGATGATCGGGTTGGGGATCATCACCTCCCACACCGTGGGGTTGGCGATGAACGCCGAGAGCGGCATGACGCCGCCGCCCAGCGACTTGCCCAGGCACATGATGTCGGGCTCGACATTCCAGTGGTCCACGCCCCACAGTTTGCCGGTCCGGCCCATGCCGGTCTGAATCTCGTCGGCGATGAGGAGCGCGCCGTATTGGGTGCACGCGGCCCTGGCGCGAGGCAGGTAGTCGTCGGGCGGCACCACGCCGCCGGCCTCGCCCTGCACCGGCTCGATCACCACGCCAGCGATATGGGTTCCGACCGCATCGCAGCGCTTGAGCTCGTCCTCGAGCGCGGCGGCGTCACCGTAGGGAACGAAGCGCACATCCTGCAGCCCGCCCTGGAACGGCTCCCGGAAGGACGCCTTGCCCATGAGCGAGAGCGAGCCCATGGACTTGCCGTGGAATCCGCCGATGGTGGAGATGAAGGTGTTCCGCCTGGTGTAGAGGCGCGCCAGCTTGATCGCGCCCTCGATCGCGTCGGTGCCGTTGTTGATGAAGAAGGAGTTCGTGAGCTCCCCGGGCGTGATCTCCGCCAGCACTCTCGCCAGCGCCGCGCGCCAGGGCTCGAGCAGCTCCTGGCTGTTGAGCGCCATCCGGGGCAGCTGGTCGGTGATCGCCTTGATGATCCGCGGGTGATTGACGCCGGCGCTGAAGATGCCGTAGCCGCCCAGGCAGTCGATGTACTCGCGACCGAGAAGGTCGCGGAGCACCGAGCCCTGACCGCTCCATTCGAGGGCCGCGAACTGGCCCGCCTGCGTGACCGATTTCCGGTAGGAGATGAACCCGCGGTTGTAGTATCGCTCGTAGCTGTCCACCGTCTCGGCGATGAACGCCTGCTTCTCGTCCAGCGACATCTCACGCCCGGCGACCAGCTCCAGATAGCGGCTGGTGTGCTTCAGCACTTCGGAGTTGGGCAGACGCAATTAAGCGGCGCTCCTTTGGAAGACGGTCGGACGGTCGGACGGTCAGTTGATGTACGATCGACCCTGCGCGAGGCCCGGCGGCCGAGCATGGTTCTACGAGTTGAGATCTCTGGCTTTTCACCACGGAAGCACGGAAGACACGGAGGGCTCCCAAGCCGTTCACCCTCCTCTTCCCTCTGCGCTGGAGCCGGCCTCGGCGCAGTGATTTTGAGGCGCCCCCACCCCCAAAAACTCTGGCGACGACTGTTCCGTCTCGGCATGAGGGGAGGGTGAATGGGCTGCGAAGTCCTCCGTGTCTTCCGTGCTTCCGTGGTGAAAAGCCGCACCGACCCGGCCGGCCAGCGAAGGATACGGCTACCGTCCCAGCCAGTCCCGCATCCTATAATACCCGCCGACCAGCGGCAGGAACCACGGCGTCCCATTGTAGAGCGGCACCGGCCGGAACGGCGAGGTCAGGCGTGGCACCGTGCCGGCGCCAGCCAGCGCCTCGCCCATGCGCGCGCCCAGCCAGGTGGCGAGCGCCACGCCGTGGCCGCCGTAGCCCAGCGCGTAGTGGATGCCGTCGAGCACGCCGGCGTGCGGCATCTGGTCGACCGTGAAGGCAACCCGCCCGTCCCACGCATACTCGACCGGCACGCCGGCGAGCTCGGGGAACACCTCGACCAAGCCGCGCTGGAGAATTGCGGCGCTCCGGGCCACGGCCGTCGGCGTGAAGGCGGCGCGGCCGCCGAACACCAACCGCCCGTCGGGCGAGAGCCGGAAGTAGTACAGCAGGTTCTTGGTGTCGCTCAGCACCCGGCGCCGCGGGATGAGGCGCGCGGCCAGCGCGGCGTCGAGCGGCGCCGTCGCGATGATGTAGCTCCCGACCGGAACGACTCTCCGCTGCAGCGCCGGCACCAGCGGGCCGGTGTAGCCGTTGGTAGCGACGAGTACGTCGCGCGCCACCAGCGGGCCGCGCTCGGTCATCAGGGTGATGCCAGCGCCGGCCCGAGTCACGCCGGTGACGCCGGCGCCCTCGAGCAGTCGAGCTCCCGCGCGCTCCGCCGCGGCGGCAAGGCCGCGGAGCAGGAGGGCCGGCTGCACCGAGCCGGCGAACGGATCGAGCAGCCCGCCGTGGTATCGCGTGGAGCCGATCTCCGAGCGCACCTCCTCCGGCCCGAGCACCACGGTCTCGTGCGCCAGCTCGTTCCGCAGGAAACGCCGGCTCGCCTCGAGTCCGGCGAGGTGACCTTTCCGCGCCGCGAGCACCACGGTGCCGGAACGCGCGTAGCCGCAGTCGATGCCCTCCTCGGCGACGAGCGCCTCGAGGGCGCAGATGGCCTCCAGCGACAGCTCGAACAGCCGGCGCGCCTCGACCACTCCGAGCTCGCGCGCCAGCGCCTCGACCTCGGGCTTGAATCCCGGCAGGACGAAGCCGCCGTTCCGGCTGCTGGCTCCCCAGCCGATCGTGTGGCGCTCGAGGACGGTCACGTCGGCGCCGCGCCGGGCCAGGGCCCGAGCCGCCGCGAGCCCGGTGTAGCCGCCCCCGACGATCGCGACGTCGGTGCGGGCTGGACAGTCGACCTGACGGCGTGTGGGCGCCGGCAGCGTTTCGGTCCAGAGACAGCGCTCGATCAGTGGAACAGTCCTTCGGCCCGCACGCTCTCCCGGAACACCTCGGTGTGTCGGTCCACGTCGGCCGCGGTCACCGCGGGAGCGAGCAGCGCCATGTTGTGGAACGGCGTGAGCAGGATGCCGCGATTGAGCGCGGCCAGGTGCATGTAGCGCTCCAGCTCCGGATCGACCGCGGCCGCGGCCTCACCGCCGTTCCGGGGCGGCGTGGGCCGGAACCAGTACTCCACCCGACAGCCGAGGCGCTTGACGATCCAGGGGAGGCAGGCTTCCGCAATGACGCTCTCGACCCCCCGCGCGAAGCGCTCGGCCAGCGGGATGGTGACCCGATAGCTCGCCTCGGTCAGCACCTGCTCGAGCGTGGCGCGCATGGCGGCGGTGGCCAGCGCGTTCGCCGCGAGGGTGCCACCGATTCCGCCGGTGTCGGCCACGTCCAGCCGGGAACGGTCGCGAATCCGCTCGGCGACCCCCTCGCTCATCCCGTAGACCGCGCCCGGGACGCCGCCCGCCACCGGCTTCCCGAGGGTCAGGATGTCGGGCTCGAGCCCGTGCGCGCGGGTGTAACCGCCCGGGCCGGCGCAGATGGTGTGGGTCTCGTCGATGATGAGCAGTGTACCCGCGCGGCGGGTGAGCTCCCGCAGCCTGGCGTGAAAGCCCGGCTCGGGGTGGACGATGCCGACGTTGGTGAGCGCCGGCTCCGCCAGTACGCAGGCCACGTCGCCTTGGGCCAGTGCGGTCTCGAGCGCGGGGATGTCGTTGAACTCCACCACCCGCGTCGTCACCGCGGGATCCACCGGCGGGCCGACGTTCCCGTCGCGGGCCACGACCCGTCCGTCGCGCAGAGTGGCGAAGGTCTCGTCCACCGTGCCGTGATAGCACCAGTTGAACACCAGGATGCGGGGCCGGCCGGTGACTTCGCGGGCCAGGCGGATGGCGAACCGGTTGGCGTCGGTGGCGGTGACGGCGAACTGCCAGTAGGGAAGACCGAACCGGCGGGCCAGCTCCTCGCCGACCCAGATGGCGTCCTCGGTGGGAAGCATGTAGGTGAAACCGCGCGCCGCCTGGGTACGGACCGCCTCGACCGTGGCGGCCGGCGCGTGACCGGTCATCGCCCCGGTGTCGCCCAGGCAGAGGTCGAGGTAGCGGTGCCCGTCCACATCGGTCAGGTGCGCGCCCCGGCCCTCGCTGACGAACAGCGGGAAACCGCCGGCCCAGCGCACCATCCAGTGCATCGGGACGCCACCGAGCAGCGAGCGGCGGGCTCGCTCGTGGAGCGCCAGCGACCGCGGGTGGGCCTCGCGGAAGCGCCGCTCCTCGTCCGCGAGGAGCGCGCCGAGGCGGCCGCGGTCCAGGATCATGTCAACGCCGGGGTCCGTCCCACCGCGGCTTCGAGCGCCGCACCCATGACGTCGAGCCCCTCGTCGATCACCGCATCGCTCGCGGTGAGCGGCGCGAGCACCCGGATGGTGTTGCCGTAGGTCCCGGAGGAGAGCAGGACCAGCCCGCGCTCGAGCGCGGCGGCGAGGATGCGGCCGGTCAGCGCCTTGTCCGGGGTCCGGCTCTCGCGGTCGGTCACGATCTCCATCCCGACCATGGCGCCGAGCCCGCGCACGTCGCCGATGCAGGGGAACTGCTGGGCCCACTGGCGGAAGCGGGCCGTGACGCGGTCGCCGGTACGCTGAGCGTGGGCCGGGATCCGCTCGGCTTCCATCGCGTCGAGCACGGCGAGCGCCGCGGCGCAGGCGAGCGGGTTGCCCCCGTAGGTCCCGCCCAGCCCGCCGACCTGCGGCGCCTCCATGACGTCCGCCCGGCCGGTAACGGCCGCCAGCGGCAGCCCGCCCGCGAGCGACTTGGCCGTGGTGATGAGATCGGGCACCAGGCCGTAGTGCTCGCTGGCGAAGAGCTTCCCGGTTCGGCCGAACCCGGTCTGGATCTCGTCGGCGATGAACAGGATGCCGTGCTGCCTGGCGAAGGCGGCCAGCATCTGCACATACTCGACCGGCGCCGGCACGAACCCGCCCTCACCCAGCTCGAGCTCCATGATCACCGCGGCCACCGATCCGGGATCGACCGTGGCGGCCAGGATCTGCTCCAGACGGGCGGCGCTGGCCATGCAGCAGCGGCCGTCGGTGGGTCCCTCGGCGCACCGGTAGCAGTAGGGGAACGGGATCCGGTACACCTCGGGCGTGAACGGCCCGAAGCCCTTCTTGTACGGCATCACCTTGGAGGTGAGCGCCATCGCGAGGTTGGTGCGCCCATGGAAGCCATGCTCGAAGCACAGCACCGCCTGCCGGCCGGTGAAGAACCGCGCCACCTTGACCGCGTTCTCGACCGCCTCGGCGCCGCTGTTCACGAAGAAGGTGCGCTTCTCGTGGGTGCCCGGCGTGAGGCGGTTGAGTCGCTCGGCCAGCTCGACATAGGGCTCGTAGGTCGACACCGGAAAGCACACATGCGCGAAGTGGTCGAGCTGCCGCCGCACCGCGTCCACGACGCCGGGATGACGATGCCCGGTGTTGACCACCCCGATGCCGCCGCCGAAGTCGATGAGCCGGTTGCCGTCCGCGTCGGTGATCACGGCCCCTTCGGCGTGCACGATCGCGATCGGCGTGACCGCGGGCACGCCCTTGGGCACCGCCTTGGCCCGCCGCGCCATGAGCGCGCGGCTCTTGGGACCGGGAATCTCGGTCTGCAGATGGATAACGCGGGACATGAAAGCCTCGCGGTGGACGGAAGGACGGAAGGACGGAAGGACGGAAGGACCAGCAGAACGGCGGGGGCTTCGGGCGCCGCTGCAAGCAGCTCACCTTCGGCCGGTCCTTCCGTCCTTCCGTCGTTCCATCTTTCCGTCCCCGCCGCGCGGGTCTTACCGGATCCCGATGAGAGTAAGCCCCGCCCGCGGCGGCCGCCACCCCCGTTCTTCTCATGAGCCCGTTTCAGATGTAGCATTGTAGCCGGAGGCCCTTCCCCCACCTCAAGCCAACATCCTCAAGGAGCTCCGTCCCATGATCTGGCGGCGTTCGAGGTTGCCCGCAGTCCTCACCCTGGCCGCATGGGCCGCCGCGGGCTGCGGCGGCGGCGACAAGCCGGCGGCGGCACCGGCGGCCACGGCCAAGAAGATCGCCATCACCCCCACCGCTGACGCGCGTGCCGATGCCAAGACCTACCTGGCGCAGCTCTGCCCCAAGCCGATCGGCGGCGAGCTCAACTTCATGGTGTGGGAAGGCTACACCGATACCCTGTTCGCCAAGCCGTTCGAGGACGCCTGCGGCGTCAAGGTGAACGCCACCTACATGGGCTCGAGCGACGATCTCGTGGCCAAGCTCCGGGCCGGCGGGGCGGAGACCATCGACCTGATCTCGCCCTCGAGCGACGCGGCGACGGCGATCATCGATGCCGGCCTGGCCGCCCCGCTCGACCTCGCGCGCATCCCGAGCTACGCCGACCTGAGCGAGGGCTTCCGCAACCTCAAGGTGGCGCGGAAGGACAGCACCGTCTTCGGCGTACCGTGGGCGTTCGGGCCCAACCCGCTGATCTTCGACACCACCAAGATCACCAAGGCGCCGGACTCCTGGGGCGCGCTGTGGGACAAGAAGTACCGCGGCAAGCTGTCGCTCCAGGACGACATCGCGACGTTGTACATGGTGGCCCAGTATCTCGGCATGGATGACCCCAACGATCCGAGCAAGCTGTACAACCTGAGCGACGAGGACCTGGCCAAGGTCAAGGCCAAGATGCTCGAGCTCCGGCCCAACGTGCGGAAGTACTGGGTCACCGCGGGCGACATGACCCAGCTGTTCCAGAGCGGCGAGGTCCTGGCGGGCGAAGGCTGGCCGCTCATGACCAACCAGCTGCGCCAGGCCAAGTTCCCCGCCGGCGAGACGATCCCGAAGGAGGGCACCACCGCCTGGGCCGATCACTGGGTGCTCACCAAGGGCGCCAAGAACCTGGATGCGGCGTACGCGTGGCTGGAATACACCGCGCAGCCGTTCACCCAGAAACTGCTCTACGACGTGACCGCGTACATCGTGGCCAACCCGGCGGCCAAGAGCTACATGAGCCCCGAGCAGGCCGCGAGCCAGCGGGACATCGCCGACTACGGCACCAAGGTGAACTTCTGGCAGTGGAGCCCGCGGCGGGAGAAGTACCAGGAGATCTGGAACGAGGTGAAGGCGGCCAAGTGACTCGCGCCAGCGAGTCACCCTGAACGCAGTGAAGGGGGCATGAGCCGACGCATGCCCCCTTCGCTTCGCTCAGGGTGACGGACTTGGCCCCACCATCCCAATGACGACTTCCCACGACGGCACGCTCGATCTCGACAAGGTGACCCGCCGGCATGAGACCTTCACCATGCCGATCCTCGAGCTGCGCCGGCTCACCAAGCGGTTCGGGGATTTCGCGGCGGTCGACGACCTGTCGCTCGAGATTGCGGCCGGAGAGTTTCTCACCTTGCTGGGTGCCTCGGGCTCGGGCAAGACCACCACGCTCCGCATGATCGCCGGATTCGAGCCGCCCACCTCGGGCGAAATCCTCATGACCGGCGTGCCGATCGCGGCGCTACCACCGTTCAAGCGCGACATCAATACCGTCTTCCAGCACTACGCGCTGTTCCCCCACATGAGCGTGCGCGACAACATCGCCTACGGCCTGCGGATGCGCCGAGTGCCGGCCGCGGAGCGGGAGGAGCGGGTGAGCAAGGCGCTCGCGATGGTCAAGCTGGAGCAGCTTGGCGCCCGGTCGCCGAGGCAGCTGAGCGGGGGACAGCAGCAGCGGGTGGCGCTCGCGCGGGCGCTGGTCAACCGGCCACGCGTCCTGCTGCTCGACGAGCCGCTCGGCGCGCTCGACCTCAAGCTCCGGAAGGAGATGCAGCTCGAGCTCAAGCACCTGCAGACCCACCTGGGCATCACGTTCGTCTACGTGACGCACGACCAGGAGGAGGCGCTCACCATGAGTGACCGGATCGTGCTGATGCGCCAGGGCCGGATCGCCCAGGTGGGGACGCCGCGCGATCTCTACGACCGGCCCGCCTCGCGCTACGTCGCCGACTTCATCGGCGAGACCAACCTGCTGCCGGGCACGGTGGTCGAGAGCGCCGCCGGCCAGGTCACGCTCCGCATGGGTGACGTGATGCTCCGCGGCATGAGCGAGGCACCGCTCGCCGCCGGCAGCGAGGCGTGGCTTACGGTGCGGCCCGAGGCCATCGAGCTGTCCAATGGGACGCCGCCCACCGGCCACAATACGGTCGCCGGCACCGTGGCCGACGCGGTGTACGCCGGCTCGGCGCTCCGAGTCCATGTCATGCTCCCGGGGGGGCGTCGCCTCGTGGCCAACGTGCCGTCGGGAACGGCCACGACGCCAGGCGCGCCGGTGACGCTCGCCTGGCCCATCGTCCAGGGGCGCTGTGTCGGCGATTGAGCCGGCCGGCGGCGCGGGTTGGGCCATCGCGCGCCCGACCTGGCTGGACCGCATCCGCGCCCGACCGAGTGTCCGGACCACGGTCGCCGCGGCGCTGCCGGTCGGCTTCGTCACGGCACTGCTGTTCATTCCCTACGTGCTGCTGCTGGTGCAGTCGTTCTGGCGGCTCAAGGGCGGCGCGATCACCCACGAGCTGACGCTGGAGAACTACCAGCGTCTCTTCGGCACCGAGCTCTACCCCGACACCATTCTGTTCTCCGCCGGCGTCGCGATCCGGGTGACCCTGTTCTCGCTGCTGCTGGCCTATCCGCTGGCGTACCTGCTCGCGTTCAAGGTCAGGCGGCACAAGCAGCTCATGTACATGGCGGTGATCATCCCGCTGTGGGTGAGCTACCTGGTGCGCGCCTACGCCTGGAAGATCATCCTGGGTCAGTCGGGGATTCTCAATGGTCTGCTGCTCTCCGCCGGCCTGATCGACCAGCCGCTCACCTTCCTGCTCTACAGCCGATGGGCGGTGATCCTGGCGCTCACCCACATCTACACGCCGTTCACCCTGATGCCGATCTACGCGGTGCTCGAGGCGATCCCGCCGGCGCTCAAGGAGGCGAGCCAGGACCTCTACGCCAATCGCTGGCAGACTTTCCGCCGCATCATCCTGCCGCTTTCGCTGCCGGGGGTGCTGGCCGGCTCGACCTTCGCGTTCGTGCTCAGCATGGGTGACTTCCTCGCGCCGCAGCTCCTGGGCGGAAACGATAGCGCCCTCATGGTGAGCAATCTGGTCTGGAGCCTGTTCGGCGTCGCCTACAACTGGCCGCTCGGCGCCGCGGTGTCGGTGATCGTGCTGCTGCTCACGATCTCGCTGCTCTGGCTCTCGACCCAGGTGGAGCGGGCGATGAACTACGCCGGTGAGTCGGCCTCGCGCGACCGGCGCGAGGTGGGCATGGCGGGGCGCGGGGTATGACGGACGGTCGGACGGTCGGACGGTCGGGGGGACAGACGGCCGGACGGCCGGACGGGCAGACGGTCAGAGGGTCGGACGGTCAGACGGTCGGCGGAGCCCGGGATCAGCGACCGACACCGTCGGTCCGCGCATCCGACCGTCCGACCGTCACCACCCGCTTCGCGGGTACCCGGTCCGACCGTCTGACCGTCGCATTATGGCTGCTCGGCGCCCTGGTATTCGCCTTCATCTACCTGCCGCTCGTCGTCGTGATCCTCTACGCCTTCCACGACGCATCGATCATCGCGTGGCCCTTCCAGTTCGGCACTCTGCGGTGGTTCGCGGCCCTGTCGCACGATCGCGGCATGATCGAGGCCGCGGTGGCGAGCCTCAAGCTGGCGCTGCTGGCCGTCGCGATCGCGCTGCTGATCGGCGTGCCCGGCGCCTTCGTCCTCGACCGCTACGAGTTTCCCGGCAAGACCGCGTTCCGCCGGCTCGTCCTGCTTCCGCTCATCCTGCCGGGCATCATCACCGGCGTCTCGCTGCTCACGTTCTTCAGCTTCGTCGGCCTGGGCCTCTCGAGCGGGTTCCCGCTCATCCCGGGTTGGCCGGTGGTGCTCGGGCATGCCGCGGCGCTCACGTCGGTGGTGATCACGCAGGTATTCGCCCGGCTCCAGCGGCTCGACCGCGCGCAGGAGGAGGCCAGCCAGGACCTGTACGCCAACGAGTGGCAGACCTTCCGCTACGTCACCTTCCCCAACATCAAGACGGCGGTGCTGGGCGCGGGATTGCTGGTGTTCACGCTGAGCCTGGACGAGATCGCCGTGACGTTCTTTTTGATCGGACGCCAGAACACCCTGCCACTCCAGATCTGGGGACTCCTTCGGCGAGGGATTACGCCGGAGGTGAACGCGGCGGCGACCGTGATCTTCGCGCTCAGTGTGATCGTGATCGTGGTGTGGGCGCGGCTGATGCGGGAAGATTAGAGCGGGTCTCGTCCCGGCGGGGAGGACGCGAATCCCGGCCGGCCAAGCCGGATCTCTCCTGCAGAACATCCTGTCCTTCCCCGCGACAAGGGCACCAGGTGGCTCGTCGCCGCTTCGGGCTGATCATAAATATTCGCGCCGTCTGCATTGCCCAGCCCAACCACCGCCCCGAGCATGACTTGCCCGACGTATGTCCGTTGGGCGCGTTTGTGACATACGGCCCGACACCTTTCGGGGGGCTGGACGAAGGGTGGGGGGCACGGGCTACAATGGCTGTACGCCACTCGCCACCGGCGGGACCGGCGTGTTTGCATCCTCCGACCAAGCGGAGGGTCCACTCTCACAGCTGACCTTCTCCTTGAGCTGTGAGCCCCCATCAGCGGCGGGGGCGAGGGCGCAGGCCGACCTTGGATCGGGTCCCCCTGCACCCAGACCGAGTGCCGCACCAACAATGAAACGAGGAGTTTGTGAAAGTCCTGATGTTGGGCGCCGGCGCGGTGGGGACCGTGTCCGCCCTCAAATTCGTGCAGGACGCGATGCTCGAGCAGCTCGTCATCGCCGACGCGGTATCCGCCCGCGCCTCCCTCCTTGCGGATCGACTGTCTGATCCTCGTGTGTCCTTCCGCCGGCTCGATGCCGGCGACCGAGTCGCGGTCGCGAACGCGATCCGCGACACCGGCACCACGCTGGTCCTGAACGCGGCCCTGCCCGCCACCAATCTGGTCGTGATGCGCGCCTGTCTGGACGCCGGCGCCGACTACATCGACCTGGCCAGCGGCGGCACCGACGACGACGGCATCCCGAAGCTGGATGACCAGTTCGCGTTGGACGCCGAGTTCCGGGCAGCCGGACGGATGGCCCTGCTGGGCATGGGCGCCGATCCCGGCACCACCAACGTCTACGCCGCCTACGCCGCCAGGCACCTGCTCGACGAAGTCACCGAGCTGCACGTGCGCGACGGCGACAACTCCGTGTGCCAGGGGCACGACGGATTCGTGGCGGCCTTCAGCCCGTGGGTGTTCATCGACGAATGCCTGTGCAAGGCGGTGTCCTACCGCGACGGGCGGTATCATCTCGAGCAGCCCCTCACCGGGCTCGAGCCGTTCGATTTCCCGGAGCTGGGCGTGCTCAACTGCTATTACGTGGACCACGAGGAGTCCCGCACCCTGCCGCGCTTCTTCCCGAGCGCCAGGCTGGTGGACTTCAAGCTCTGCATGGACGACGTGACCATCGAGACCCTGCGCGTGATGCAGCGGCTGGGGCTCTCAGGCAAGGACCGCATCCGGGTGGGCGAGACCTCGGTCGTCCCGCGGGATGTGGTGGTGTCGCTGCTGCCCGACCCCAAGGACCTCGCCGGCAGGATGCGCGGCAAGACCTGCGTCGGGACGCTGGCGCGGGGCCGGAAGGATGGCGAGGAGCGCAGCTTTTACATCTACAACGTCGCCGACCACGAGGCCGTGTACGCCGAGCTCGGCGTTCAGGCGACGGCGTACCAGACCGGCATCCCGCCGGTGATCGCCGCGCGCTTGATGCACGAGGGCTGCTGGCATCGGCCCGGCGTACGCTCGCCGGAAGAGCTCGAGCCCGATCCGTTCCTCGAGCGGCTGGCGCGCGAAGGGATGCCGTGGCATGTGCGGGACGACTCGGCGCGAGCCGAGGCGCTGAAGGTCAGGCTCCGGTCGTCACGGGAGATTGTGGCGGCGTAGGGGCGCGGAGACACGCGCGGTGACGGAGGAGTCACCCTGAGCGAAGCGAAGGGGGCATACGTGTGGGCATGCCCCCTTCACTGCGTTCAGGGTGACTCACGCTCGCGGCCCGCGGCTCACCCGCCCGCGATTCCCGTGATAGATTAGCACAGATTCCCTCCCAGCCCACAGCCAGCGTAGCAGAAACCGGAGGAGCGGCATGACCAGCACGGCCACGGCACGGGGCAAGACTCGGAAATCCGAGGTCGCCTCGTACCAGATGTACATCGACGGCAAGTTCGTCGGTGCCAAGGACGGGAAGACGTTCGACGTCTACGATCCGTCCACCGAAGGCGCGATCGCGAAGGTGCCGGCCGGTGGGCCGGCCGATGTGGACCGCGCGGTGAAGGCGGCTCACCGGGCGTTCTACGACGGCGGCTGGCGGAACGTCAGCGCGCAGGAGCGGGGCCGGGTCCTGTTCCGGATCGCGGAGCGGATCCGGGCCCGCCGGAGCGAGCTGGCCGAGCTCGAGACCATCAACTCCGGCAAGCCCATCGTCGAGTCGGAGTACGACATGGACGACGCCGCGACCTGTTACGAGTACTATGGCGGGCTCGCCACCAAGATCAACGGCGAGGTGATGCCCGTCCCCGCCGAGGCCGTGGCCTTCGCCATGCGCGAGCCGATGGGTGTGGCGGGCCAGATCATTCCATGGAACTATCCCCTGCTCATGGCCGCGTGGAAGATCGCGCCGGCGCTGGCGGCCGGCTGTACGATCGTGATCAAGCCCGCCGAGCAGACCCCGCTGACGCTGCTCAAGCTGGCGGAGGACTTCGAGGCGGTGGGGCTGCCGCCGGGCGTCGTGAACGTCGTGACCGGCGACGGTCCCGGCGCGGGCGCGCCGCTCGTCGCGCACCGCGACGTGCGCAAGATCGCCTTCACCGGCAGCGCCGAGGTCGGCAAGATCATCATGCGGAACGCGGCCGATCAGCTCAAGCGGGTCTCGCTCGAGCTGGGCGGCAAGTCGCCCAACATCTTCTTCAGCGACGCGGATTTCGAGAACGCGGTGGACGGGGCCCTGTTCGGCACCTTCGTGAACCAGGGCGAGGTCTGCTCGGCCGGCAGCCGAGTGCTGGTCCAGAAGAACATCTACAAGAAGTTCGTCGACGCCGCCGCGGCCAAGGCCAAGACCATCCGGCTCGGCCCGGGGCTCGCGCGCGAGACCAAGATGGGGCCGCTGGTGAGCGCGGAGCAGCGCGACCGTGTGGCGGGCTATCTCAAGGTCGGCCGCGGCGAGGCCAAGGTTGCCGTGGGCGGCGGCACGCCCAAGCAGTTCGACCGGGGCTGGTACGTCGAGCCCACCATCTTCTACGACGTGGACAACTCGGCCAAGATCGCGCAGGAGGAGATTTTCGGCCCGGTGATGAGCGTGATCCCGTTCACCGACGAGGCCGACGCGATCCGGATCGCGAACGCCACGCCTTACGGCCTGGCGGCCGCGGTCTGGACCCGCGACATCTTCAAGGCGTTCCGGGTCGTGAAGGCGCTCGAGGCCGGCATCGTGTGGGTCAACCACATGCAGCCGACCTTCGTCGAGGCGCCCTGGGGCGGATACAAGGCGTCCGGGTTCGGCCGGGAGCTGGGGCACTGGGGGGTGGAGGAGTATCTGGAGACCAAGCAGGTGTTCATCAATCTCGACGAGAAACCGATCGGGTGGTACTGAACGGACGGTAGGACGGTAAGACGGAAGGACGGAAGGACCAGCACACCGGTCGGGGTCATGTAAGCCGGACAGGGTGTGCTGGTCCTTCCGTCCTTC
>DATEJD010000344.1:0-11902 GCA_035278325.1 Gemmatimonadales bacterium
GTCGCGCTCGTGCTCGACCGCGAGAGCTCGCGCTTCCAGCCGCAGATCGACGCCTTCCAGCACGAGCTGCTCGGCTTCTTCCGGCCGGGCGAGATCGTCGTGCTCCCACCGCTCGTGGGCGACGGGACCGTCGCAGGACTGCGTCGGGTGCTGGACCGAGCGCTCCACGATTCGACGGTCTCGGTCGTGGTTACCATGGGGGTGGTCGCGTCCCACCTGCTCGCGCGTGGGGGCGAGCCGCCCAAGCCCGCGATCGCCGCGACCGTCATCGACGCGACGTGGCAGGACATTCCGCAGCGGGATGGCGCGAGCGGCGTGCGGCGGCTCGCGTATGTGGACGAGTCGTATGCGCTCAGCACCACCATCGCGGATTTCCACCGGCTGATTCCGTTCCGCAAGCTGGCGGTGCTCTTCGACCCCGACTTGCTCGAGGGCATTCCTCAGCTCGGGTCGAACGCCGCGACGCTGGTTCGGGCGGCGGGCGCCGAGGCCACCATCGTGCCGGCGCGCGGCAGGCCCGACCAGATCCTCGCGGCGCTGCCGGCGGATGCGGACGCGGTCTATCTCCCACCCCTCTCCCGGCTGAACACGGCGGAGCTCACGCGCCTGCTCGATGGCCTGAGCGCCCGCCATCTACCCACGCTCAGCTATCTCGCCGATCCGGACGTGCGCGCCGGCGCGCTCGCGTCGTACGAGCCGCCCGAGAACTGGCTCCGCCGCGCGCGCCGCGTGGCCGTGGACCTGCAGCGGATCCTCGCGGGCGAGGACGCGGGCACGCTCCCGGTCAAGCTGGTGAGCGCGCCGCGGCTCACGCTCAATCTCACGACCGCCCGCCGGATCGGGTTCTCCCCCGGCTACAGCCTGCTCACCGACGCCGAGCTGGTCGGCACCGACTCGATCGGGCCGGCGGACACGCTCACGCTCTCGGAGGCGATGCGCGGCGCGGCGGCGACCAATCTCGATCTCGCGGCCGCCAACCTCGACGTGGCCTCGGGCGCGCAGGACGTGCGGCTGGCCCGCGCGAATCTGCTGCCCCAGATCGAAAGCCAGATCGGCGAGACCTTCACCAGGGAAGGCACCGCGGCGGCCAGCCTCGGTACTCAGCCCGAGCGCTTGGTCGACGGCTCGATCAGCTTTTCGATGCCGCTGTACTCCGAGCAGGCCTGGGCGGGATACGGCACACAGCGGCAGCTGCAACGCGGCGTGGTGGCCCAGCGGGACCAGCTCCGGCTGGACGTCGTGCTCGACGCGGCCCAGGCGTACCTCAGCGTGCTGGATGCCCGCACGGTGGCCGAGGTGCGGCGGTCGAATCTCTACCGCAACCGGTCGAACCTCGAGGTGGCGCGGCTTCGCGAAGGCGTCGGGAGCACGAGCCGGGCGGATGTCTACCGCTGGCAGGGCGAGGTGGCCAACTCGCGGCGCGATCTCATCGCCGCCGAGTCGCAGGTGCGGGTGGCGGAGCTCGAGCTCAAGCGGCTGCTCAACCGGCCACTGGACCGGCCGGTGGCCCAGCAGCCGGTCGCGCTGGGCGATCCCGCGCTGCTGGCGCAGGACTCGACCGTGCTGGCCTGGTTCGACGATCCCTCGCGGACCGCGACGCTGGCGCAGTTCCTGGTGGGTGAAGCGATGCGGATCTCGCCCGAGATCCAGCGGGCCGACGCGGCCATCGCGGCGGAGGAGCGGCAGCACACCGCGGCGGGCCGCGCCTTCTGGATGCCGACGCTGGCGCTCCAGGGCGGGCTCAGCAACGTCTTCGACCGCGGCGGCGCCGGCAGCACCGCGCCGAGCCTCCCGGGCGGCGTCTCCCTCGCCACCTCACCCGACCTGAGCTGGCAGTTCCGAATCCAGGCCTCCCTCCCGCTGTTCACCGGGTTCAGCCGCACCGCCACGCGGGCGCAGACCAGCATCGAGGTCGAGCGGCTCAAGGTGCAGCGCGAAGGCGTGCGGCTCTCGCTGGACCAGCGGGTGCGCGCCGCGATGGCATCGGCGGCCTCGACCTACGCGGCCATCGCGCTCACCCGCGATGCCGCCGAGGCGGCCAACCGCAACTACGAGCTGGTGAGCGACGCGTACAGCCGCGGCGCGACGGACATCACGACCCTCATCGACGCGCAGTCGACCGCGGAGCAGTCGTCCGAGTCGGCCGCCAACGCGGTGCACGACTTCCTGCTCGACCTCTTCCGGGTCGAGCGGGCGATGGGTGACTTCGGCACGCTGCGGTCCCCGGAGGACCGGCAGGCCTTCCTCGAACGCCTTCGGGCCCTGAAGGAGAAGCCATGAGACGCTGGTTCGCGGTGCTGATCGCGGTCGCCGGGTGCGGCCGCGGCGACGACCTGCCGACGCGCCCGCCGCTGCCAGTGACGGTGGCCACCGTCGGCAGCGCCTCGGGCGGCTTCGGCCAGACCCGGTACAGCGGCGCCATCAAGGCCGACGAATCGGTGGACGTGGCGTTCCGCATGAGCGGCGTGGTGGACGGGATCGCCCAGCGGCGCGGTGCCGACGGGCGGATGCGCGTGCTCCAGGATGGCGACCTGGTCCGTCGCGGCGAGACCCTGGCGCGGCTCCGGCAGAGCGAGTTCCAGGATCAGGTGTCCGACGCTGAGGCCTCGCGCCGCCAGGCGCAGGCGGACTACGAGCGCGCGGCGCAGCTGTACGAGAACCGCTCGGTCTCGAAGGCGGAGTACGACGCGGCCTACGCGCGGTACACCGCGGGAATCGCGCGACAGAGTCAGGCGGTGATCTCGCTCAACGACGCCACCCTCCGCGCGCCGATCGACGGTGTGATCCTGCGGCGGTCGGTCGAGGTAGGCTCACTGGCGGGCCCGTCCGCGCCGGCCTTCACGGTCGCCGACACCCGGGTGGTGAAGGTGGTGTTCGGGGTGCCAGACGTGGTGGTCGCCGGACTCAAGCCTGGCGGCACGCTCGGCATCTCCGCGGAGGCCGTGCCGGGCAAGCTGCTCCAGGGCCGCATCACGCGGATCTCGCCCTCGGCGGATCCCAGCAGCCGGGTGTTCGAGGTCGAGGCCGCGCTGCCGAATCCGGACGGCCGGCTCAAGGTCGGCATGCTGGCCACGCTCAGCCTGGGCGATGCGGCACCGGCCCAGAGCCTGTTCCTGCCGCTGGCCGCGATCGTGCGTCCCGCCGGGGATTCCGACGGATACGCGGTCTACGTGGTCAAGGATTCGAGCGGACATCCGACTGCGCGGCTCACCCGCGTCGAGCTGGGCGACGTGAGCGGCAACCAGATCGCGGTGCGACAGGGGCTCGCGGGCGGGGAGCGGGTCATCGTGCGCGGCGCGACGATCGTGGCGAACGGGCAGGCGGTGCAGGTCATGCCGTGACGAGTCACCCTGAACGCAGTGAAGGGGCATGAGCTGACGCATGGCCCCGTCGCTTCGCTCAGGGTGACTCGGGCGCGGCGTGACGCACTGTCGCAAACGAACTCTCAACCGGAGCACTAGTGGCGCACCTGGACGACGCAACGATCATCGCGAAGACCCACAACACCGCTCGCTACTTCACGGAGCAGCGGCAGGTGGCCTGGGTGGTGCTGATCGGCACCATTCTGTGGGGGATTTACGGCTACTTCCATATGCCGCAGCGGAAAGACCCGGACATCCCGGTGATCACCGCGATGGTGATCTGCCCCTGGCCGGGCATGGACGCGGCCCGGGTGGAGGACCGGGTCACCCGGCGCATCGAAGAGACGGTGGCGGAAAACTCCAACGTGGACGTGGTGCGCTCCACCAGCCGCACCGGGGTGTCGTACGTGTACGTGGATCTCAAGGAGGGCACCACCGGCACCGGCGAGATCTTCGACGACATCGCGCTCAAGCTCGCGGCCATCACCGACCTGCCCGACGGCGCCGGCCCGATCCAGTTCATCAAAGACTTCGGGAGCACGGCGGCGCTCACGCTCACCGTCGCCAGCCCGCCACTGGATGAAGTCCAGGTGTCGCTCCGGGCCAACCAGGTGCGCGCGGCCATCGAGAAGACCCGGGCCGGCACCAGCGGTACGCGGGCCACGGTGGTCTACAACTTCCCGTCCTCGATCTCCGTCGCCTCGGTGAGTCGGCCGGCCCAGCTGTATCTCGCGCAAGCGGTGCAGGACGGCGTGTTCCACGACGCGCGACTGGTCGAGGGCACGGACTTCATCGGAGTGGACGGTGCCACCGACCTGGACGACGCCCAAATCCTGGCCCACCTCGACCGCTTCGTCACGGACCGTCTCCGAGTGTCCGAGTTCCACCCGGATGCCTGGCGCGCGACGGTCATCCGCGATCCCGCCCAGACCCGGGCCAGGCTCCTGGCGGTGGCCGGCGACAAGTACACCTATCGCCAGATGGACGACCTCACCGAACTCATGAAGCGCACGTTCCAGACGGTCGCGCAGGTGAGCAAGGTGGACCGGCTGGGCGTGCTGGGCGAGCAGGTGACCCTCAGCTTCTCACAGGAGCGACTGGCCTCGTACGGGATCCAGACCGGCCGGCTGGAGGACATCCTCAAGAGCCGGAACACGGCGCTGAGCGGCGGGCAGGTCGAGGTGGAGGGTCGCAAGGTCGCGCTCAACCCGACCGGCGAGTTCCTCAACGAGAAGGAGATCGGCGACGTCATCGTCGGAAGCTCGCGTGGTGGGGCGCCGCTCTATCTGCGCGACCTGGTGGACATCGACCGCGGCTACGAGAGCCCGCCGCGCTATCTCAACTTCTACAGCTGGACCGATTCGACCGGACAATGGCACCGGAGCCGAGCCGTCACGCTCGCGATCCAGATGCGGCCGGGACAGAAGATCGGCGAGTTCGGCCACGCGGTGGACTCGACCATGCAACTGCTCCGCCACCGGTTGCCGCCCGACCTCATCATGGCGCGGACCTCGGACCAGCCGCTCCAGGTGAAGGAGAACATCGACCTGTTCATGGGCAGCCTGTACGAAGCCATCGTCCTGGTGGTGGTCATCGCCCTGATCGGGTTCTGGGAGTGGCGCTCGGCGATGCTGCTCGCGATCAGCATCCCGCTCACGCTGGCCATGACCTTCGGCATGATGGATCTGGTCGGGATCGATCTGCAGCAGATCTCGATCGCGTCGCTCATCATCGCGCTCGGCCTGCTGGTGGACGACCCGGTGGTGGCGGGCGACGCCATCAAGCGCGAGCTGGACCACGGCCACCCGGGGCGGATCGCGGCCTGGCTGGGGCCGACCAAGCTGGCCCGGGCGATCATGTTCGCCACCATCACGAACATCGTGGCGTACCTGCCGTTCCTCATGCTGTCGGGCTCCACCGGGCAGTTCCTGTACAGCCTGCCAGTGGTGCTCACCTGCTCACTGGTGGCGTCGCGCCTGGTCTCGATGACCTTCATCCCGCTGCTGGGCGACCTGCTGCTCCGGCCCAGCAGGAAGGCCACGCCCCCGATCGAGCAGCGCCGGAGCACCGGCTTCACCGGGTGGTACTACCGGCTCGGCCGCCGCGCCATCGAGCACCGCTGGCGGTTCGCGCTGGCCTCGCTGGGGTTCCTGGTGCTGGGCGGCTGGGTGATGAAGCATCTCAAGCCGCAGTACTTCCCGAAGGACCTGCAGTACCTCTCGTACGTGGAGGTCTGGCTGCCGGAGGACGCACCGCTCATCGCGACGCGCCAGATCACGGAGCAGGTCGAGGGCATTATTCGACGGGAGTCGCGCGAGTATTTCGCGCACCACGAGTCCCACGGCGGGCCCGGCGGCATGGTGTCGCTCACGACGTACCTGGGCGGCGGCGGGCCGCGGTTCTGGTCCAGCTTCGGGCCGGAGGCCAGACAGACCAACTACGGGCTGATCGTGATGCAGACGGTGAACAAGCACGATACGCCCGGACTGGTGGCGGCGCTGCAGCGCGCCCTGTCTCGCGAGGTGACCGGCGCACGGGTGAACGTGAAGCAGCTCGAGCTCGGGCCGCCGGTGGGCACGCCCGTCGCTATCCGGATCAGCGGCGATCACATCCCCACCTTGCGCGCCATCGGCGACCAGGTCGCGGGCATCCTGCGGCGGAACCAGCTCGTCGACCGGGTGGAGGACGACTGGGGCGCCCAGAGCTTCGCCGTCGACGTCGCCATCGATCCCAATCGGGCCAGCATGGCCGGGCTCACCAACGCGGACGTCGCGGCCAGCACCGCGGTGGGCCTCAACGGCTATCGGCTGACCCAGATGTACGAGGGCAACAACGTCATCCCCGTGGTGGCGCGGCTCCGGATGGAGGAGCGCTCGCAGCTGAGTGACCTGCGCAACCTGTACGTGTACAGCACGCAGGGGAGCACCAAGATTCCGCTGCAGCAGATCGCCACCCTCTCGACCGGCATGCGGCCGGAGAAGATCAACCGGCGGAATCAGTTCCGCACCATCACCGTGGGCGCCTATCCCAAGGATGGCGTGCTGTCGTCCGAAGTGCTCATGGCCTCGAGGCCCGCGATCGACAGCCTGGCGGCCAACCTCCCGCTCGGCGTCAAGCTCAAGATCGCGGGCGAGCAGGAGAAGCAGGAAGACGGCTTCTTCGAGCTGGCCCTGGTGCTCCTCACGTCGGTGGCGATGATCTTCCTGGCGCTGGCGATCCAGTTCCAGAACGCCGTCAAGCCGTTCCTGGTCTTCGGCGCCATCCCCTACGGGATGGTCGGCGCCGTCATCGCGCTCGGCATCATGGGCGAGCCGTTCGGCTTCATGGCGTTCCTCGGCATCGTGAGCCTGGTGGGCGTCATCGTGAGTCACGTCATCGTGCTGTTCGACTTCATCGAGGAGGCACGCGAGAAAGGCGAGACGCTGGAAGAGGCGCTGCTCGACGCCGGCATCCTCCGCCTCCGCCCGGTGCTCATCACGGTGGGCGCGACGGTGTTCGCGCTGGTCCCACTGGCGATGCACGGCGGCCCCTTGTGGGAGCCCCTGTGCTACGCCCAGATCGGCGGGCTCGCGATCGCGACGGTAATCACGCTGCTGCTGGTGCCGGTGTTCTACTCGATTGCGGTGCTGGACCTCAAAGTCGTGAAGTGGGAGCCGGGGAAACACTAAAGGGGACGGTAAGACGGAAGGACGGAAGGACCAGCAGGGGGTGCGCTGGTCCTTCCGTCTTACCGTCTTACCGCCTTCCGGCACCTGACTTGATATATGGAAAGAAACCCCGACTCGAAGCACCGCCGGGCGCCGCGCAGGTAGAGCCGCCACACCCGGGCCCGCTCCGGTCCGGCCATGCGCACCGCCTCGTCCAGGTGCTCGTCCAGGCGGGTGATCCAGTGGCGGAGGGTCTCGGCGTAATCGCGCCGGAACCCTTCCACGTGCTCGGTCACGAAGCCGGCCCGCTCGAGCGCCAGCAGCACGCGCGAGAGCGGCAGCGGATCGGAATCGGGGAAGACATACCGCCGGCTGAATGCGCCGGGCGGCGCCTCGTACAGCCGAGCGATCCCATGGTTGAGGAGCCGGCCGCCGGGACGGAGCAGACCGGCCAGCTGTCGCGCATACAGGTCGATGCGCTCGCCGCCGACGTGCTCCACCATGCCGATGCTGCAGATCGCGTCGAACTGCTCGCCGGCGAGCTCGCGGTAGTCCTGCACCCGGATGGTGATGCGATCCTCGAGCCCTGCCGCCCGGACGCGCTCGCGCGCGAGAGCCGCCTGCGGCTCGGAGAGCGTGATGCCCACCACGCTCACCCCATGCCGCGACGCCGCGTGAATGGCGAACCCGCCCCAGCCACATCCTACGTCCAGCACCCGCTGCTCCGGCTCGAGCGCGAGCTTCCGGCAGGTGAGCTCCAGCTTGGCCTCCTGTGCCGCCTCGAGCGAGCCGTGATCGCTCGAGCGCGAGAAGAAGGCACAGCTGTAGGTCATCGAGCGATCGAGGAACAGGCGGAAGAACTCGTTCGACACGTCGTAATGATGCCGCACCGCGCGCGCGTCCCGCCGGCGCGAGTGGAGCGCGCCGCGGAGCCGGAGCTCGGCGGCGGGCACCCGCGGGGCCGACCAGGTGCCGGCGGCACGGGCCGCGTCGAGCAGCAACCGAGCCCGTGCCCGGAGCGGAAGTGCGGGCGGCCGCCAGGTATCGGCCATGCTGATCAGCTCGTCGAGGTCGTCGACGTCGATGGCCCCGGTGACATAGGCGCGGCCCAGGCCGAGCTGGCCAGGAGCGTGGAGCGCGTAGGCCAGCGCTCGCGGTGAGTGGATGGTGAGCGTCGCGGCGGGCGCGCGGGTCGCGGGCACGGCGGTGCCGTCCCAGAAACGGAGCTCGAAGGGACGGTCGGGGAGGAGGTGAGCGAGGTCCCGGCTGAAGCGGACGGTCGAGGGGTGAGACATGATTCGGCCTACCGCGCCCAGGCCAGTGCCGCGATCAGCCAGATGATTGCGAGGATCAGCACGGCCCATAGCAAGATGCCGATCAGGCCCCAGCCGATGTCCACATCATGGTCGGCGATCGATGTCAGGCCCGGCCGCCGACGGTACCACGGCCCCCAGCCCCGATACCCCCAACCGTATCCCAGTGGGAGCAGGAAGAAGATTATGAGGAACGCGAGCCACCACCACCACCACCCGTAGGCATACCACCACATACCGAGCCTCCAGATTCCCAGGGGTTGAGACGATTTGTCACGGTCCGGGCGGATCCGGTCGAGACTCGCAGGTGCCGGGGAGGTCGGGCAGGGGAGCAGCGAACACGGGTCCAGCAGGGCACCTCAAACGTCCTTTCGCGCGGGCGTTATCCGCCCACGTCCAACCAACTTGCGGTCGTGGCAGGCGGCTTTCCGGAACCTGCATCACACCCGGCGCCCGGATATGTTGACCGTGAGGCTGGCGCTGTCCCTGACTCTCAGGCGTGGTCGCTGCAGCCCCAGCCCGCCGCAACCATGCGCGAGGTGAACCCATGAATCCCCGTCCGGCCGACGCGCTGGTGTTCTTCGGCGCAACTGGCGACCTGGCCTACCGGAAGATCTTTCCCGCCCTGCAGGAGCTGGCCCGGCGAGGCCGGCTCACGGTGCCGGTGATCGGCGTGGCCAGGGCGGACATCACACTCGACCAGCTCAAGGCGCGTGCCCGCGAGAGCGTCGAGCACCAGGGCGGGCTGGTGCCCGACGCCTTCGACACGCTGATGCGGCTGCTCCAGTACGTCGGCGGCGACTTCGCCGACCCCGGCACCTGCGATCGACTGCGGCAGCAGCTCGGCAATGCGGCGAGGCCGCTCTACTATCTCGCGATTCCGCCCGCCGCGTTCGCCCCGGTGGTCGAGCAGCTCGGCCGATTCGGCTGTGCCCGGGGCGCCGCGGTAATGATCGAGAAGCCGTTCGGCCGGAACCTCGCGACCGCGCAGGAGCTCAATCGCACGGTGCACCAGGTGTTCGCCGAGAGCGACGTGTTCCGCGTCGATCACTACCTGGGCAAGAACGAGGTGGAGAACGTGCTCTACTTCCGGTTCGGCAACGCGTTCGTCGAACCGATATGGAATCGTCAGTACGTCGAGAGCGTGCAGATCACCATGGCGGAAGACTTCGGCATCGAGGGACGCGGGGCGTTTTACGACCAGACCGGCGCCATCCGGGACGTGGTGCAGAACCACCTGCTCCAGCTCCTCACCAACACAGCGATGGAGCCGCCGCCCGGCATCGGCCCCGAGCTGCTTCGGGACGAGAAGGTGAGAGTGCTCAAGGGCATGCCCACGATCGCCGTCCACGATGTCGTGCGCGGCCAGTACCGCGGCTATCGCGACGTCGACGGGGTGCGGCCGGGGTCCACGACGGAGACGTACGTGGCGCTCCGGCTCGCGATCAATTCGTGGCGATGGAAGGGAGTGCCGTTCTACATCCGGGCTGGAAAGCGGTTGCCGGTGACGGCGACGGACGTTGTCGTGAAGCTGCGGCCGCCGCCCGCGATCTTCTCCGCGGACACTCCGCCGCCCAATCTGTTCCGGTTCCGGGTCACGCCCGAGGAGACCATCGCGATCACATCGTTCGTGAAGGTGCCGGGCGAGACGTTCAAGGTCGAGCCGGTGGAGCTGCTGGTCAGCCAGAACCTCGATCCGGTGGAGCTCGTGGCGTACGAGGAGCTGCTGAACGACGCGCTGCATGGCGTGTCCGGTCGGTTCGCGCGACAGGACTATGTCGAGGAGTCGTGGCGGATCGTGGATCCCGTGCTGGACGACGCGACGCCGGTGTTTCCGTATGAGCCGGGCACGTGGGGTCCGGCGGAGGCAGCGCGGGTGGCGCCGGAAGGCGGGTGGGTGGACCCGGTGAGCGGTGAGCGGTAAGCGGTAAGCGGTGAGCGGGAGGTGAGTCACCCTGAGCGCAGCGAAGGGGGCATGCGTCGGCCTATGCCCCCTTCACTCCGCTCAGGGTGACTCACCCCTCGCTCACCGCTTCCCGCTCACCGCCTTGGTCAGCACCCCTGATTGCTCCGCGAAGCCATGGCGCTCATACAGGGCGCGGCTCCGGGCGCTGGGCCACAGGAACACCGTGTCGATCCCGCGCTCCTCGCAGGCCGCCAGCGCGGCCGTGAGCAGCGCGGTGCCGACGCCTCGGTTCCGGGCGGCTTCGCGGACGTAGAATCCGGTCAAGTAGCCGTGCAGGCCCGGCTCACCCACCGGGTTGGGTAGCTTCTCCAGGAACTGGAGCCACACCACGCCGAGCGCCTCGCCGACCTCGTCCTCGGCGAGCCAGCAGCGCCACACATCGGTCCAGTGAAGCCTCGCGGCCATCCACTCCATGCAGCGCTCGTGGAAGCCGGCCTCCGGCGTCACATCCGGCGCGAGGCCGGTGCGCAGCTCGTAGCGAAGCTGGGTAAGGACCGCCGCGTCCGCCGCCGACGCTAGCCGAATGCGGGGCAGCGGGCGCGTGGGCGCGCCTTGCTCGAGCGCCTGCTCTACGGTCGACATATCGCCCTACCTCCTCCGGACCAGCTGCTCACGAGAGCCGCAGCACGAGGTCGAAAGGCGCAGCTCGGTGCGGCTCATCGGGAGACTCCTCGGGGACAGCAGAGGAAGGGATGACCAGCGGCCACCGGTGTCAAGGCCGCTGCAGTGCCCTGCGCCCGCCCGGTTTCGCGGCTCTCCCTTTGTAACGATTCGGGCCTTCGGACGCCGATGCCAGCCGCTGCACCCGAGCCGGGTGAGCCGCCCGTTGGGCGGACGTTCCCGCGAGTTGTAGGGTGGCACGAGAATGCATCTCGCCGCCCACTGTCGCCTTTCGCTGCGCGAACAGTTTTCTCACACTTGAGGCTCTGAGGGGCGGGGGTGATCCTGTTGGCGTCTTCAACAGGAGACCCATTGGCGTTCCCGTCCGGCCGTTGCCGTTCGCTCGCTCCGATGCTCGCCGCGCTCGCGGTGCTGGGCTCAGCCTGCTTCGGAGGCTCGCGCAACGAGATTGTGGCTCCGATGCCGACGCCCCTGCAGGCGGCGGCCTCGGGCACGGCCGTCGGCGCGGTGCGCGACACTGCGCCGGCCCCGACCGCTAAGGGCTCGGCCACGCCCAAGGCGGCGGTCGGGCCCAAGACTACTGTCGTCCCCCGGACCACGGCTCCGGCCGCGAAGTCGGCTCCCAAGGCGCCGACAGGAAAGGCGCCGGCCGGCAAGGTGCCGGCTCCCAAGCCGGCAGCCAAGGCTCCCTCGGGAGGCACCGTGGTAAAGGTCCCGGCAGAGCCGAGCGCGCCGAGCAAGGCGGTCCATCCCGCGTCCCCCGCCAAGGTGGACAGCACCGCGCTCGAATTCGCGGTAACCGCCCGCCTGGCGCACGAGCCACTCAGCCGGGCCATCGCGCGGCGCACCCGAAATCCCGAGCTCGCCGAGCGTGCCGCCTGGGCCGTGACCCGTGAGGCGGGGCGGCTCCGGATGAGCCCAAGCCTGCTCGCCGCCGTCCTGCTGGTGGAGAACCGCCAGCTCGACTCGGCGGCGGTGAGCAGCCAGGGTGCG
>DATEJD010000345.1:0-11254 GCA_035278325.1 Gemmatimonadales bacterium
GAGAACCCTCGCGCGGTACTTCGCGCTCCAGCCAGTGTTCGCCCGGCACCCGCTCAGAGGCTGGCTCCTGGGGGCGCCGGCGGCGTCCTAGGGCTGAGCGGTTGATTCCTCTGCAACATTCCCTCCCGACGATCCCCTCCAGACGATCCCTTCCAGACGATCCCTTCCAGACGATCTCTTCCAGACGATCTCTTCCAGACGAAACCCGTCAGATGAAAACCGTTCAGATGGCGGCCGCGGCGAAGGCGGTCGTTGCCGGCGGTTTCAGTGGTGCCTGGGGAAGAGACCTCGAGGTGGGAACAGCAGAGCCACAGGTCGGATTTGAACCGACGACCGCTCGATTACGAATCGAGTGCTCTACCCCTGAGCTACTGTGGCCGATCAACACGGCGGGGGCGCACGGCGGTGCGCCCCCGAATCGGAATGCCCTGGCGCGGATTCGAACCGCGACGCCTTTCGGCACTACCCCCTCAAGATAGCGTGTCTACCAGTTTCACCACCAGGGCGTGCAGCGCAGCAAGATAGCCGCCGGCGCGGGAATTGGTCAACCCTGGCGCGGCGCAGCGAAGTCGTTGATGCGCGCGCAGTAAGGCTGCCTACAGCTAGCGTACCTGGATCGTGAACGGACTGCCGTGGATGGGACTCCCATTGATGGTGATGGCCACCCTCACCCTGTTGAAGGCGAACAGCACGTAGGTCGCCAGATACGATCCGTCTCCTTGGTCGGTCACGGGTATCGGCTGGGACCCTTCCGGCGTCACCACCACCACGTCCCCGCCCCGGCCAAGCGGGTTGCCGAAGGCATCCGCCGCGTGGACCACGATGTCGATGCGCGCGCCGAAACTGCCCCTGTCGGGGACATCGGCGGTGGTGTGAGCGGCATCAGCCGGACCGGCCGCGACCGCGCTGGTGAACGGCGAGCCCGGTAGCGGCTGTCCCGCCACCCGCAGGTCGAGCTGGTCAGTGCCGGTCTTAGTGGGCGTGTACTTGGCGCGGTACATCCCGCCTCCCGCCTCCTCGATCTTCACCTTCGCGCCCGGGTTGGCGCCGGCCACGGTCATCGTGAGCTGTGCCGCCGCGCCGGTCACCGGGTTGCCGAAGCCATCCTGCAGCTGAACCGTCACCACAGTCTCCACACCGGCGGTGCCGGTCGGCACGTTGACCGTCGAGCGATCAAGCGCCGCGGGGCCGGCTGTAACGGTGATGGTCTTGGTGCCGAGAGTGACGCCACTCGAGACGGCCGTGACCGCGTGGTCGCCCGAGACCGTGGCGCTGAGCTGCCCGGTAGTGGTGCCGCTGGCGTCGGTCACGCCGGGCTGGGTCAGCGAGACGCCGCCGCCGGTGGCGCTCAACGTGACGCTCTGACCGGCGATCGGATTGCCGTCTCCGTCGCGCACCACGATCGTGATCACGCTGACACTGGTCCCGCTGGACGCGGGGATCGAGGCGGGTGACACGCTCACCGAGCTCCGCGAGCCGCTCGCGGCGCCCGGGGTTCCGGTCGCGGTGAACGTCACCGGGTTGCCACTCACGTTGTCGGCGCCCACGGTCGCCTTGAGCGTGTTGGGGCCGGCGGCGTCGCCCAGGGTCCAGCGGCCGACGGTGGCGACCCCATCAGCCCCGGTGGTGGCCGACGCCCCGCCCACCGAGCCGCCACCCGAGGCGACCTCGAACGTCACGGGAACGCCGGCCACTGGCGTTCCGCCCGCGTCGCGCACGATCACGGCCGGCGGAATCGGCACGGCCGTGCCGACCGTGGCCGACTGGCCATCACCCGCGGAGCCCGCCACCGAGGCCGGCGCGCCCACGCCGAGCGACACCGGCGTGCTGATCGCCGGCGCGTAGCCGTCAGCCGCGAAGATCAGCGTGCGCGCGCCAGGCCCACCCACGATCGCGAGGTCGGTGAAGGTCACCCGGCCATCCCCGTCGCTCTGCCGGCTGGTCGTGCCTTGCAGGGTGCCGTCGCCCGAGGCGATCTGGACGGTGACCGACACGCCGGCGCGCGCCAGCGGCGCTCCCGATGGATCCTGGAGCCGCAGCACCGGCTGGGGGTTAAAGGGCTGGCCCGAGGAGGCGCTGGCGCCCGGCTGACTCTCGAACGCCAGCCGCGACGCGACCGCGGTGGTAGTGAAGGTGACGGCGGCGTCGGGCAGCGGCGTGGCCACGGCCGTGGTGCCGTAGCTCCCGACCTGCGCCCCGAGTATGCGCTGGGTGGCCGCGCGTCCATCGGTGCCGGTCACCACGCTCGCCGGCGAGACATCGCCGCCGCCTTCCGCCGACCACGACACCGACACACCCCCGACCGGATTGCCGAACCGATCGACCACCTGCACCACGAGGGATTCCGCAGCCGGGGTCAGGATGGTCCCGGTCTGCAGATCACCGGAGATCCGGGTGACCTTGGCCGGCTGACCTTCGTTGGGGAGCACGAGGTCGCCAGCGCCACAGGCAGTGGCAAGGGAGAGGGTGGCGGCGAGGAGGATTCGAAGGCGAGTCATCGACACTCTTCACGTTACCGCGCGAGCGGTCAGTTCGTAAGATCACTTGTAAGTTGTTGGATACAAAAGACTTATACTGTCGGGACCAGCCACCATTAATGCGCGCGACCGTCCCAGGCTCCGCGTCAAGCGCCCGTGAATCGGCGCGATGCACCGCGTTGAATACCCCAGCCGTGGGCCGGCGTACGATCAACCGGCTCGGCTATGCCCCATCCAGATTCGACCGTGGCGGCCCTGCAAAGCCCACCGGCGGTGGCGGGGGTTCGGTAACCGCATGGGGTTCCGGGTTCGACTTGCTCGGGTCGAACGTCCCGTCGCCACCATAGCTCGCGGTGAGGTTGAACGAGCCTGCCGTTCCAAACGAAATGGTGCAGGCCCCGTCCGACACCGCTGCGCTGCAGGACTCGCCGTCATCGCTCGTGACCGTCACCGAGCCCGTCGGTGTCCCGGCTCCGCCGGACTCGGCCTGGACGGCGAACTGAATCGTGACCGCCTCACCGACGGTCGAAGGATCGGGTGCGTCGGCCACGATTTGCGTGCGGGTTCCGAGTAGCGCAAGGGTGATCGTTGCAGACTCGATCGGGGTGAACCCGCTGGCGGTGAACCGGAGAGTATAGTTACCCGCCGGCCCCGCGATAGCCAGATCGGTGAACGCGGCGCGCCCGTCGGCGTCCGTGGTGACGCTCGTGATGCCCATCAGGGTGCCAGTGCCAGCGCCGAGCTCAGCCGCGATCGCGACTCCGGCCTGGTGCAGCTCGCTGCCGTCGGCCGCACGCAGCTGGAGCTCCGGCTGATGATCGAACGGTTGGCTCGGCGCCGCGTTGCCCGACGGCTGGCTCCGAATCGCGAGCACCGGCGGGAGCGGCGCCGAGACCGTGTGGGGCACCTGCCCCGAGCTGGGGGCAAAGTTCGCGTCGCCCGCATAGCTCGCCGTGATCGTGATCGAGCCGGGGGAGGTCAGGGTCAGGCTGCAGCTCCCGGTCGGCGCGTTACCGTTGCACGACTCGCCGCTGCTCGCGGTCACCATCACAGCACCGGTGGGGCTCCCCTCGTCACTCGCCACCGCATACTCCACTACGACCGCCTCGCCCGGTGCCGATGGATCGGGAGCGTCGGAGTTGATACTAGTGCGGGTGGTCCCCTGCGTCACCGTAATGGTGGGCTGCTGGCTGAGCGTCACGCCGCCGGCAACTGCCGTGAGCGTCTTGGATCCGGCCACCGAAGACTGGAAGTGGAACTTCACCTTGCCATTCTTGTCGGTGGTCGCCGAAGCCGGGTCGATCGAGTTGCCGTCCCCGGTCGCGGTGAGCGTCACAGAGACGTGCTCGAGCGGTTGGCCGCCGGCATCGCGCACGGTGACGGTGACGTCGGTGTGATGGTTGAGCCCGATGGTCGCGTCCTTCACCTCGATGCTCGACGCGGTGGCGCTGGGCACGGCTGGCGGCGGTGGCGGCGGTGGCCCGGGTGTCCGAACGGTGTGCTGCGCGGTGCCCGTGCTGCCCGCGAAGTTCCCGGACGGCGCGAAGGTGGCGGTGAGGGTCTGATCACCGGTCTGGGTCAGCGTGATCGTGCAGGCGCCATCGCCGACGCTCGCGCTGCAGGCGTCCCCGCTCGCGCTCGTGCTGACCGTCACGGTGCCAGTCGGTGTGCCGGATTCCGCCGTCACGTTGAACCGCACCGTCACCGCCTGCCCGACGTCCGAGGGGTCGGGGTCGTCGGAGGTGATCCGCGTGGTGGTGGAGACCGGCTGCGGAGCCGCGACCGTATGACTCGCGGTGGTGGTGCTGCCGGCGAACTCAGCGCTGCCCCCGTACGCCGCCGTGAGCGTCCGCGAGCCCGCATTCGAGAGCGAGAGGCTGCACTCCCCGGCCGATACCGACGCACTGCAGCTCGCGCCGTCATCCGACGTGACGGTCACGGTGCCGTCCGGCGAGCCGCCGGGGGACTGCACCGTGAACTGCACCCGCACCGTTTGGCCCGGCGCCGACGGGTCGGGATCATCGGACTGGATCGTGATGGTGGTGCTCGCGCGCGCGAGCGTGATAGGCGCCGACGTGACCCCGGAGTAGCCGGTGGCCGAGAACGCGAGGGAGTAAGTGCCTGGCGGGCCTTCAATCGCGAGGCCGGCGAAGGTGGCTTGGCCATCCGGGCCGGTGCCGCGGGTGAGGGTCCCACGGAGGTTGGCGCCGCCCGGCAGCAGCGCGACCGTCACGCTCACGCCCGCTTGCCGGCGGGGTGAGCCGCCGGGCTCGAGCAGCTGCACCACCGGGGCCCGACTCAGGGCCACGCCCCGCTCGGCCGTGCTGGGCGGATCCGTTGCCAGGCTCAACCCGGGCGGCGTACCGGGATTCCCGGTCGCGCTGAAGGCCACCGTTCCGACTCCTGAGATCACCGCGGTGGCCGTGTTGGTCCCAGGGGAGCCGCCCAGCGTCCACTGGGTGGAGGCCCGACCGTCCGCGCCGGTGAGGCTCGTGGTGGGGGCAAGTCCTCCACCGCCCTGCCCGATGATCCAGGCCACCGCGAGCCCCGGGACCCCGTTCCCGTCCGCGTCATGCGCCCGGACCACGAGCGGGGCGGGCAGAGCCGTACCCACCAGCGCCGATTGCCCGTCGCCCGAGACCAGCTCGAGCACGGTGGCGGCGCCGGCCGTAGCCGTCGCGGTGAACTCGACCGGCGAGCCAGCGAGGCCGGGCGCGCTCGCGAGCGTACGCTGCGTGCCGGCGTTGGGCCCAAGGGTGCGATGCACCGAGGTGAGGCCATCCGCACCGGTGGTGGTCGTGGCGTCGCTCACGCTCCCGCCGCCGTCGACGGTCCAGGCGATGGCCACACCGGGAATCGGGTTGCCGAACCCGTCGGTCACCTCGACGACGAGGGGATCGGGCAGGGCAGCGCTGACCGGAGCCGTCTGGCTGTCGCCCGACACGGCCGCGAGGCCGTTGGCGTCGGCCGACACGGCCGCCAGCGTGACCGGCGCGGTCAGGGTCCCCGCCCCGGACGCGCTCACCGCCACCTGGGCCGAGAGGCTTCCTACGCGCGTGCCCATGGTCACATGGAACGCGGCCTGACCGTCCGATCCGGTGAGCACCGTGTCCGGGGTAACCGACGCGTCCGAGCCCTCCGGCAGCTCGAAGACGACGGCGACGCCGTCGACCGGCCGTCCCTGGCCGTCAGTGACGAGCGCGACGACCGGCGCCGCCAGGGCGGCGCCGACCCGCCCGCTTTGGCCGTCGCCGTGCACTACCTGAATCGCCGCCGGCTGACCCTCACCCGGGAGCAGCAGATCGGCGCCGCCACAGGCCCCAAGCAGTGCGAGGGCAGGAACGAAGCGGCGGGAGACACCGACTGCGAACACAGGGGCTCGGCGAGTTGAGGCGGACTGCACTGCGGGAAACAGCGGGAAGCTACCGGTCGACTGGAGCGGCGTCGGTGGGATGCGTCACAAGGGTCGAGCCGGGCGCCGCCGAGCCCGGCCGACAAGGCGTCGTCTAGTTGACGGTAATCGTGAAGCTCTGGTCCGCGCTGGTGTCCACGCCGCCGTTCTGCGTCCCACCATCATCCTGCACGTGGACCAGCATGTGCGCCACGCCGATGAATCCATTGGTGGTGAAGCTGAGCTTGCCATCCGGCGCGATGCTCGGCGGCACATCGAACAGGGTCGCCCCCAGGGGGAAGTTCGGATCGAACGAGACCTCGTAGGTAAGCCCCTGGCCGCTCTCGTTGGCCGGGCCCGGGCTCCCATTGGTGGCCCAGGCCTCATTGTACGCGGTAGCACCGTTGACGGTCACATCTCCGCCCGAGGTGAAGCTGGGCGCATCGTTCACCGGATTGATGGTGATCGTGACCGTGGCCTGGGCGCTGGCGGCGCCGTCGAAGGCCTGGTAGGTAAAGCTGTCCGTCCCGTTGAAGTCGGGGTCGGGCGTATAGGTGAACGAGCCATCGCTGTTCGACGTCAGGTTCCCGTGCGCGGGCGTGCTGAAGCTCCGGGCCGACAGGTTCTGCGGTCCGTTGTCGGGGTCGTCGTCGTTCTTGAGCACGCCGTTGTCCTTGTTCACGACCAGGGTGCCGTCCTCGAGCAGCGAGTACGCGTCGTCGGTGGCCGTGGGCGCCACGTTGACGCTGTGCGGCTCGTTGTCGCTCGAGGCGGCGAAGTTGTCATCGCCCGCATAGGTGGCGGTGATGGTCTTGTTGCCGCCTGTGGGGAACACCAGGTCACAGCTCGAGGTCGCGAACACTGCCGGCGCCGAGCACGACGTCACGCCGGCGCCCGCGCTGACGGTCACCGTGCCGGTGGGCGTGCCGGCGCCCGCGCCCGTCGGCGAGAGCGTCCACCGCACCGTGACCGTCGCACCAGGCACCGACGGGTCCGGGTCGTCGGATGTGATGGTGAGCTGGGTGTTGGCCTTGACGACCGTGTGGTTGAACCCAGCCGACGTGCTGCCCGAGAAGTTCGCGTCGTCGCCGTACGTCGCCGTGACTGTACGCGTACCGGTTGTGGAGAAGTGAATCTGGCAGCTGCCTGCGCCGGTGCTCGCGTTCACGCTCCCGGTGCAACCATCGGTCCCGTCCGAGACGGTGACGGTGCCGGTCAGGTTTCCCGCGCCGGGCGCCGAGACACTGACGTCATAGTTGAAGGTCACCGCCTGGCCGAACACCGAATTTCCGCCCGGCGACTTGGAGGTGATGTCGGTCGTGGTGCCGGCCTGGGCCACGTCGAAGGGATCGCTCGTGACGCTCGCGACGCCCGAGGCCAGCGCGGTCAGCGTATATCCCGTGCCCGCCTTGTTGATGGCCAGGTTGTTGAACGTGGCCGTGCCGAGTAGCGGCGTGGCTGTAGCCGTGCCGGAGAGCGTGCCGGTGACGGATGAGCTGATCGTGATCGAGCCGGGGCCCAGCAGGACCGGGTTGCCGCCAGCGTCCTGAACCTGGACCTGGAGCGCGGGCGAGAACTTCTGGCCGACCACTCGGTCGGTGGGCCCGGTCAGGAACACCAGGCGATTGGCCGCCCCAGGCACGATATCGAACGAAGGACTCGTGACCCCCGTGAGCCCGCTCGTGCTCGCGGTGAGCGTGTAGCCATCGCCAGACTTGTCGATGGAGAGACCGGAGAAGGTGGCCACGCCATTCACCGCGGTCACCGTCGTGGTGCCCGCGAGGGTGCCGCCGGCCGGATTGTTACCGATCGCGATCGTGATGTCGTTGGTCGCGGCGCTGACCGTATTTCCGCCGGCATCCTGAATCGCCACCTTGACCGCGGGCGTGATGGGGTTGCCCGCCGACGTGTTCACTGGCACCTGAGTGAAGGCGAGCTTGACCGCGGCACCGGCCGTGGCCGTGGCCGAGAACGGCACGGCGGGGACCCCCGAGAACACCGCGCTCACCTGCTCGGACCCGGCGCTGTTCCCCAGCGTCCAGCTGGTCTGCGCGAACCCGGTCGGGCTGGTGGTCACGTTCTGCGGATTCACCGATCCGCTCCCCGGTGCCACGACCCAGGTGATCGCCTTATTGCCCACGCCGTTCCCGTTGTCATCCACCAGCCGTACCACCAGCGGATCCGTCAGGGTGGCGCCGGCCTGCGCGCTTTGCGCGTCGCCGGAGACGAGGAGGAGCGCGGTGGGATTGGCCGCCACCGCCGTCTGAGTGAAGGTGACGGCCGCGAGCCCGGTGGACGAGGCCGAGGCGGTCTGAGCCCCGGCAGTGTTGCCGAGCACCCGCTCGGCCGCCGCGAGGCCGTCGGTGCCGGTGGTGACCGACGCGGGGCTGATCGAGCCGCCGCCGCCCACGTCCCAGGTGACCTCGACGCCCGCGACGGGGTTGTCCAACGCGTCGGTGACCTTCACGACCAGCGATTCCGGCAGAGCCGAGCGCACCGCGGCGGTCTGGTTGTCACCGCTCACCAGCACGATATGGGCGCCGGCGCCGGAGAAGGCGGTCGCGTCGAAGCTCACGAGCAGGCCGTCGGGAACACCGTCACCGGTCACGCTGGCGCGAACCTGCTGCTGGCCGGCCGCCCCGCCGAGCGTCCATGCGGTCGACGCCATGCCGTCGGGGCCTGTGGTGGCCGTGGAGGGTGTGACCTGACCTCCCCCGGCGCCGACGGTAAAGGTCACGAGCTGGCCTTCCACGGGGCGATCCAACGCATCCTCGACGCGAACGACAATCGGCTGCTCGAGCGCGACGCCCGCCGCGGCCGACTGTCCATCGCCGCTCACCTTGGTGATGACCGCCGGCTTGGACTCGTTCGGCAGCACCACGCCGTCCCCGCCGCAGGCGAGCGCCAGCGCGGGCAATGCGAACGCGATCAGTGACGCCAGACGTCGCCGAATCGTGGTCACTCTTTGTCCTGTGTGGGACGATGAAAGGAACTGCACTTCTGAGTCGGTTCAGGTGGGAGGACAAAGCAGGATGCATGCCCGCTGGGGAGGTCTCACCCGCCGACTTGGTTCCACCTGGAGGTTCGGGTGTGGCACGGTCACCACAACAAACCCCGAACCGACCGACTAGAACAACACTGTTGCTGAGAATGTCACGGGCGAGCCGAGAACGCCCTGAACCGCGGCGGTGGCCTGCTGGATGCCGATGCGGTTGCCCAGGGTCCAGATGACGCTGGACCGGCCGTCGGCGTCCGTCGCGGTTCCCGACGCCGGGCTGAGCTGCCCGTTTCCCTGTTGGGCGCTCCAGCTCACCTCGATACCGGGGACTGGATTGCCATACCGATCAACCACCACCACGGCCAGGGGCTCGGGCACCGGCTGCCCTCGCCGCCCGGCCTGAACGTCGGGGCCGTCGGCCCGGACCGTATCGGGCGCCCCCGCGTTGGCCGCCGCCTGAAACGAGACCGGCTGGGCTGAGTCCGACTGGGGTACGATCCTGGCCTCGGCGGTGTACGGCCCAGGCACGGTGCCGAGCACCCAATGGGTCAACGCCATCCCCTGAGCATCGGTCACGGCCGTGTCGGGATCGAAGGCGCCTGCGCCATTGCCGGTCGCCAGAAAGACGACCTGCCGGTCCGGGATCGGCACTCCTTCGCCCGTCCGGACGACGACCACGAGTGGATTTTGAAGGGGTTGACCTACGGTCCCGGTCTGACCGTTGCCGTCGAGAACGGCGAGGCTCAGACCGGTGGGCGTCGACTCGGGAAGAGTGAGATCACCGCCGCAGCCCGCAAGGCCCACAAGGAGGGCCGCGGCGGCTGGCGGGCAAAGTGCAAGCCGTATCATACCCAACGCCTACGAGTTTGGTGCTTCAGGGCTTTGTACCATAGCCGGTGGGCCGGCGGCCGGCTAGGGGCCTACCGCCCCGACTGGAACAGGACTCCAACCCCGAAGTTCACGATCCGCTCGCGGTAGCGGTCGCCACCGCGGCCGGTGTATCGATGCTCGACCAGATCGACCGCCGGATTGAGAAACCACCGCCGACCCACCCGCACCTCCCAACCGGCGCCCAGCAGGCCGGCGAAGCCGGTGTCCCCCACCCCGAAGCCGTCGTTGAAATCCACCTCGTTGCGGCCGAGGCCCAGTCCACCCTTGAGGTAGAGGCCCGTCGACGGCGCCGGATAGAGCTGGGTGATGAACAGCAGGCTGGTGATGGACTCGGTTCGGTCGTTGTGGTCGTCGATCCAGCCCAGGATCTCGCCCCCGAGCCGGAGGTAGCGATTGGGTGTACCGCCCAGCCGGAGCGACACGGTGGGACGGTAGAGCTCGCTGCTGTACCCCAGACCATCGCGGAGGTCGAACGCCTCGCCTCCCGCCCCGAGGCTAAGTGCACCCCAGAAGCCGCCACGATCCGAATCGTGGACCTCGACCAGGCCTCGCGGGGTCTCCTGGGCCGCGGCTGCGCTGGCGACCAGCAGCGACATGGCACCGGCGAAGAGGCTTTGCCGAAGGCTCCGCATGATCCACCTCGTGGTCGGTTAAGTTTTGCGTCGTTCACGGGATGTGCCGGGACGCGAGGCAAGAGCCGGACCGCGCCGAGCCTCTCGGTCATCCACTTGGTCCAGCGTCGGTTAGCGCCGTGCTGTCGGTTGCGCCGTCCGCCGGCCCGTCCTCCAGGGCGAACACTTCATGTCACCCACCACACGCCGACTGACGATGGCCCTGCTGTTCCTTGCCTCGGCGGGGTTCGTCCGGCTGGGCATCTGGCAGCTGTCCCGGCTGCATCAGCGGCGGGCTGCCAATATCGCGACGATCGCGGCTCGAAGCGCGCCCCCGGTATCCATCGGCGCCGGCTCGACCGGTACCGACACACTCGGGGAGCACTACGTCGTCGCCGAAGGGCGCTACGACCATGCGCACGAGATCCTGCTTCGGGGCGAAGTGCTGGAGGGTGCCCCAGGGGTGGAGCTGGTCACCCCGCTGCTCCTCGCGGAGGGCGGCCCGGCGGTGCTGGTGAACCGCGGATTCCTGCCGGCGCCGGATGCGGTCTCCGCGGTTACGGACGGGACGGAGGAGCCGGGCGCGCAGCGGGTACGGGGGTTGGCGCTGCCGCTCGGCTCCGCGCCCGGTGAGCCCGTAGAGCACGGCGGCCGCACGACCTGGCGACGGCTCGATATCGACGCGCTGCGGCAGCGGCTGCCATACGCTGTCCTGCCGATCTACATCCTGCAGACACCCGACAGCTCGCTGCCCCGGTTTCCTCGCCGGATTGCACCGCCGCCGGTGGACGAGGGACCGCATCTGAGCTATGCCATCCAGTGGTTCCTGTTTGCGGGGCTGGCGGTGGGGTTTGCGGTGCTGGTGGTGGGCGGGAAGGCGGGAGGG
>DATEJD010000346.1:0-3351 GCA_035278325.1 Gemmatimonadales bacterium
GATGGCGCCTCGACGACATCACGATCCGCCACGTGATACATTCCGCGCATGCTGCCTCGAACCTGCCCCATCGTCCTCGGCGGCCTGCTGCTGGCCGCCACTCTCGCCGCGCAGACCAAGCTCGAGCGTGCACCGAACCGCGGCTCGACCGCGTCCCACGACTACGACCTCATCCATCAGCGCATCGAGGTCGGCAATTTCGACTGGGACTCGACCTCGTTCGACGGGCGGGTCACGACCACGCTGGTATCGCTCCGCCCGGCGCTCGACTCGGTCGTTCTGGACATGGGCCGGAGCCTCAAGGTGCGCTCGGTGACCCCGTCGCGGAGCTACGACCGACCCGGTGATTCGCTGGTGGTCCGCCTGACCCAGCCTGCCCGGATGGGCGACACCGTGCGCTTCACGGTCGACTACCACGGCGGCATTCGACAGGGGCAGGGTCTCTACTTCTTCAAGGACGATGGCCGGCCGCATCGGCCGGAGCAGGTGTACAGCGGCGGCGGCACCGACGGCAACCCGCGCTGGTTCCCCACCTGGGGCGCTCCGGCCGACAAGGCTACCTGGGAGCTCTCCGCCACGGTGCCGGCCGGGCTCACGGTCGTGTCCAACGGGCGCCTGGTGAGCGACCGTCCCGCGCCCGGCGGTCAGCACACGGTCACCTGGCGACAGGAGAAGCCGGCGTCCACGTATCTCGTCTCGCTGGCCGCAGCACCGTTCGCGAGGATCATCGACCGCTGGCGCGGCATTCCGGTGGAGTACTACGTCTATCGCGAGGACAGCACGCTGGCGCGCCCCTTGTTCGGCGTGACGCCGGACATGATGGAGACCTACAGCCGGCTCACCGGTGTGCCCTATCCGTGGAACAAGTACGCCCAGGTCACCGTGGCCGACTTCATCGGCGGCATGGAGAACGTGAGCGCCACCACCCTGGTGGATTGGCTGCCGGGCCCGCGCGACTACCGCGATCGCCCATGGTACCGACAGTCGCTCATCCCGCACGAGCTGGCCCACCAATGGTTCGGCGACCTGGTGACGGCGAAGGACTGGGGCCACTACTGGCTCAACGAGGGCATGGCGGAGTTCATGCCGGGCCAATACTGGGCCACCAAGCAGGGAACCCACGCGGAGCAGGACTACTACCTCGCCGAATATCAGCAGTACCTCGGGATCGACGCCCGGCGCCGGATGCCGCTCGCGACGTACAGCTCCAACAACGTCTATCCCAAGGGCGCGCTGGTCCTCGAGATGCTCAAGACGGAGCTGGGCCCGGCGCGGTTCTGGGCTTCGATACGGCGGTATCTCACTCGCTACGCGTACGGGAACGCCACCAGCGAGGACCTGCGCCGGGTGGTGCTCGAAGCCACCGGCCGGAACCTCGACTGGTTCTGGTCCCAGTGGATCTACTCGGCCGGGTACCCCGAGTTCTCGGTCACCTCGGCGTACGATTCCACCGCGCGATCGCTGACGCTCCACGTGCGCCAGACGCAGGTGGACACCGCGACCGCCGACAGCACCGGCCGTCGATTCGCCGTGCCGCTGGCGTTCCGGGCGCCGATCGCGATCCGCGTCGGCACCGAGGCGGGGGATCAGGTGCGCCGCGTCACGATCGACCGGCGCGAGCAGACGGTGCGGATCGACCGCTTGCCGGGCCCGCCGACGATGGTGGCGTTCGACGATGGGAACGCCGTGGTCAAGACGCTGGAGTTCGAGCAGCCCACGGCGTGGCTCGCGACCCTGCTCGCGCGACATCCGCATCTCTGGCAACGCGCCTGGGCCATCCAGCAGCTCGCCGGGCGCGGCGCCGATTCGGCGGCCGGCGCGGCCCTGGCCACCGCCGCGCGGAGCGCGGACTACTTCCTGACGCGAGCGCAGGCCGCGGAGGCGCTCGCCGCCTTCCCGGCGACGCTCGCACTGCCCGCCCTCGACGCGGCCGCGCGGGACACGTCCGCCCAGGTGCGCGAGGCGGCCGTGGCCGCGCTGGGAGAGGTTGGCGGAGAAGCGGCGCTCGCGGCTGCGCGCCGGGCCTGGCAGGCCGATTCCAGCGACCAGGTCCGGGCCGCGGCGCTGATCGCGCTCGCGCGGATGCACGCGCCCGACGCACGCGCGGCGATCCTCGAGGGGTTGCGCACGCCTTCCTACCGCGACGCGATCCAGAACGCCGCCATCACGCTCGCCGTGCACCAGGCCGATCCCGAGCTGGTTACCGCGCTCGGCCGCGAGCTCGGCAGCCAATCGCTGCCCTCGGCCGCGCTGGCCGCGCTCACCGCCCAGGGCGACACCACGGCCCGCGCTCTCTTGCTGGCGGCCCTGGATGACCGACGGCCGTGGGTTCGCGCGTGGACGCTGGCCGCGGCGGAGGAGCAGCTCGATCGCGCGGCCGCGCTCCAGCTGCTTCGAGGGGCAGAGGCAGGGCTCACCCACCCCGAGGCCCGGACGGCGGTCGCCGAGGCGATCGGTCGGCTCGAGCGGCCGCCCTCGTGACCGCCGGGCGCTGGGCGCCAACCATCTACGTCGGCACCTGAAGGGGGACATGGTGGAGTATCCATCCGGGTGGACCTGCGAGCTGATCATCGTGAAGCTCGAGCTGTATCTGATCGGCTCGCTGCCGCGGGGCGAGGCCCTCGCGGTGGCCGAGCATGTCGAGGCCTGCGCCGGCTGCGGACAGCGGCTGGTGCTCCTCCAAGTCGACATCGGCCAGGCGGCCGGCGCACCGGGACCACGAGGCCCGCGGACCGGAGGTCGCCGTGGCTGAGCGCGTGGTCGCGCTCGCGGGGAGTCTCCGGCGCGGATCGTACAACCGTGCCTTGATCCACGCCGCGCGTGAGGTCGGCGCGCCAGGCCTCGTCATCGAGCCCGTGGAGATCGGCCATCTGCCGTTCTACAACGCCGACGTCGAGGCGGAGGGAGATCCCGCGAGCGTGGTGGCCTTCAAGGAAGCGCTGGCCGCTGCCGACGGCATCCTCATCGCGACCCCCGAGTACAACGACGGCATCCCCGGCGTGCTCACCAACGCCATCGAGTGGGGGTCGCGCCTGCCCGTGCGGGCACCGCTGGCGGGCAAGCCGGTGGCGGTCATGGGAGCCTCGCCCAGCCAGATCGGCACGGCACGAGCGCAGCTGCACCTGCGTCAGCTGTTGAGCCACGTGCGGGCCCGAACGCTGCCGCCGCCGGAGCTGCTCGTCGCGCGGGCGCACGAGCGGTTCGATCGCGAGTTGCGGCTTACCGACGAGGGGACCCGCCGGGTGCTGGCGGACCTGTTGGAGCGGTTTCGCCAGTGGATCGCGCGGGAGCGCGCGGCGAAAGAATCGGTCGAGGCGCAGGCGGAAGGCGGTAGGGCGGTCAGGCGGTAGG
>DATEJD010000347.1:0-8830 GCA_035278325.1 Gemmatimonadales bacterium
GCATATGACGCCTGACCTGGCGGTGGAATACATGCATACCCTCGTGGGCCGGGCCATCGGCAGCGACGAGTGGCGCGCCCTTGCCGCCGTCGTGGAGCGACGCGAGGCGCTCGTCTTCGTGGAGGACGCCCAGGCTCCGTCCCTGGTAGGTGCCGCGGCCGCGACTCTCCACCTCTAAAAACCGCACCGGCAAGTTCGCCCGGCCCCGGCAAATCTTTCCCGGTGGCCCCAGCTGTTCTTGCCGCCTCGAGCCCGCGCCGACCAGCGACGTGGCCCGGCGGCGCCTCGGGCAACCCACTTTCAGCCAAGAGGTTATGAGCTGACCTGCGGCCCGGCAAGTCCGCGGCTGCCCGCTGGCACATCGCCTGCCTTTCCAGCACGCGAACCTTCACAGGCGAGCGTGCATGACCGCGGCTTTCAACCCGAGTTCACAGCGCACACCTTTGCAGTCGGCTTCGCTTCCGACTGCTCACGGCACGGCACCCTTGTGGGAGCGTTATCGTACGGCCGGGGACGAGGACGCGCGTCAGGAGCTGCTCCGTCTGCATGTGTCGCTGGTGCACTTCGTGGCCCGGCAGATGTCGTCCAAGACGACGGCGGTCGAATACGAGGAGCTGGTGAGCGCCGGAGCGTTGGGACTGCTCGCCGCCTTGAAGGGGTACGATCCGTCGCGAGGCTTCGCCTTCGCCACCTACGCGGTGACGCGAATCAGGGGCGCCATTCTCGACGAGCTCCGCCAGCGGGACTGGATGCCGAGGTCCAGCCGCAGGCGCAGCCGGGAGCTCGGGGCCGCTCGTGCGCGGCTGCAGGGACAGCTCCTGCGCCAGCCTACCGCGCGCGAGGTCGCGTCCGAGCTCGGACTGGACCTGGAGCACTACTGGCGTTGGTGCGACGAGCTGGACGTACCTGGCGACTGCCCCGTGACGTCGCAGAAGGATTTGGGCGCTTGCCCGGAGGCCGATAGGCCAACGGTGCAGGAGACGACCGAGGACCAGCTCCCCGATCAGCACCTCGTCGCCGAGGAAGAGCGGGCCAAGGTTCGGACGGCCATCCAGCGGCTCCCGGAGCGGCAGCAGCAGGTACTGGCCCTGTGCTTCTTCGAGGAGCTGACGCTGCGGGAAGCGGGGGCAGTGCTGGGGGTGACGGAGTCTCGGGTATCCCAGATGCGCAAGCAGGCACTTCAGCGGCTGGCAGGCGTGCTGAGGGCGGAGACCAGCTTCTAAGCCTCCTTGCCTTGCCGGTGGCTTCCGATCGCGGCGCGGACGGCATCGAGAATCTCGCGCACGGTGAACGGTTTCTTCAGGCTGGATACGACGCCGAGCAGCTCCGAGCTTCCAAGCAGCTGGAGCCGAGCCGTCTCGTCGCCACCCGAGATAGCGATGATGGGAAGCTTCGGATCCAGGGCTCGCAAAGCCACGATGGCCTCGAACCCGTCAGCCTGAGGCATGTGCAGGTCCGTGATCACGAGGTGCGGCACGCTGTCACGACACAGCGCAACGCCTTCCGAGCCGTTCGAGGCCAGACGCACCTGATACCCGGCGCGCGTGAGGACCGCCTCCAGCGTCCGGCGAATGCCCGGCTCGTCGTCGATCACGACAATACGCTGCATCTCGATCCAGTCCTCATCCGAATGGAGTCTGGCCCGGCGTCTCCCACGCCGGGACCGGATTAGGCCAGCAGCTCTCCTCGCATGACGGTCACCGCGTGTCCGCCGAGCTTCACCCTATCGCCCGCGACCCGGACCCGCACCACGCCACCTCGCGTGGACGCCTGGTATCCGACCAGTTCCGATCGGCCGAGCTTGGCGGCCCAGTAGGGCGCCAGGGCGCAGTGGGCGGATCCGGTCACCGGGTCCTCGGGAACCCCGGCCGCGGGGGCAAAGAACCGGCTCACGAAATCGTACCCGGGCGTCTCGGCGCGACCCGTAACGATGACGCCGCGCACCGGGAGCCGGGCAAGGATCGCCAGATCGGGCGCGAGCGCCCGGACCGCCGCCTCTCCGTCCACCTCCACCAGGTAGTCGAACGGCGTGCGGCCGACGTAGCGGAGCGAAACAGGCAGGCAGTCGCGAAGCTCGGCGGGCGCCAGCGTCGGAGCGGGCGGCGTGGAAGGGAAGTCGAGCCAGATCAGTGCGTCGCGCCGCTCGGCGGTGAGCAACCCGCTCCGGGTCTGAAAGCGCACCGCCTCCTGCGGCGCCAGGTGCCCGCTTTCCCACAGGGCATGGGCGCTCGCGAGCGTCGCGTGCCCGCAGAGGTCGACCTCGACGGTCGGGGTGAACCAGCGGAGCTGGAAGTCCCGTCCCTGGCGGACCAGGAAGGCTGTCTCCGCCAGATTCATCTCCCGTGCGACGAGCTGCATCCACCCGGCATCGCGCTCGGCCGGGAGCAGGCAGACGGCGGCAGGGTTGCCGCCGAAGGGACGATCGGTGAACGCGTTCACCTGGGTGAACGCCTGCGGGCTGGACATGGGTCACTCGAGCGAGAAGGACGAGTGCTGGAAATAACGGCGGGTGGGAAGGGAAGTGAAGGGGCGGCGCGGTGCGGACTAAGGCGGTAGGCCGGAGAGCGGAGTCACCCTGAACGGGCGGAGTCACTCTGAACGGGGGAATCACCCTAAACGGGCGGAGTCACCCTGAACGGAGTGAAGGGGCCATGCGTCCGCTCATGGCCCCTTCGCTTCGCTCAGGATGACTTGCGCGTGCAGGATGACCTGCGCTTGGGATCACTCGTCGTCGACCCCAGGATCCGGATCGCTCCGCTGCTTGGCCTTGCCTATCTCCTGCTTGACCTTGCCCTTGATCTCCTGCGCTTTCCCCTTGATCTCCTCGCTCGTATCGCCGGTGGCCGCGCCGACCGTACCCCGCACCCGGCCCTCGGCCTGCTTGGCCGCGCCCTTGAGCTGGTCCTTCATGCCCTCGGTGGCCATGTCCTTGTCGTCTGCCATCTTGCCCTCGTCGTCAGAGTCCTGGACTGCGGGGACAAGTTGCGGCCAGTCCGATTCCGCGGCGGTGACGACACTCACGGCTGTTCCGGGTCCTCCGACCCGTGGCGGTTTCAGGCCGTGGCGGCGGAGACGAGAGCGGCGGACGGCGTGGACTCGGCGTAGTGGCAGGCGGCCAGGGTGGCGCCTACCGGCCGGAGCTGGGGAAGCTCGGTACGGCAGCGCTCGTTCCGGGCGGGGTGGAAGCACCGGGTGTGGAACGGACAGCCGGGCGGCGGATCAGATGGGCTGGGCAGGTCGCCGCCGAGCACGATGCGGGAGCGGCGCCGGGTGGGATCTGGCTCGGGCACCGCGGAGAGCAGGGCCACGGTGTAGGGATGGCGGGGCGAAGCGAGCAGGGCCTCGGTCGGCCCCGACTCCACGATGCGGCCCAGATACATGACGGCGACCCGGTGGGCGATCTGCCGCACTACCGCCAGGTCGTGCGCGATGAACAGGTAGGAGAGCCCGCGGTCGCGCTGCAGGTCGGCCAGCAGGTTCAGCACCTGCGCCTGCACCGACACGTCGAGCGCCGAGACCGGCTCGTCGCACACGATGAAGCTGGGCTCGACGGCGAGCGCGCGCGCGATGCCGATGCGCTGGCGCTGTCCGCCGCTGAACTCGTGCGGGTAGCGGCGCGCGTAGCCCGGATCGAGCCCGACCTCCTCGAGCAGGCCGGCCACCCGGCGGCCCACCTCAGCGCCACGAGCCAGGCCGTGGATCTGGATCCCCTCGGCGATGGCGGCGCCGACCGTCATGCGCGGGTTGAGGCTCCCGTAGGGATCCTGGAAGATGATCTGCATCCGGCGCCGAAGGCGGCGGAGCGCCCGTCGATCCAGGCTGAAGATGTCGGTGCCGTCGAAGGTCGCTCGGCCGCTGGTCGGCTCCTGCAGGCGGAGGATGGTTCGTCCGACCGAGGACTTTCCACAACCGCTTTCGCCGACCAGAGCCAGCGTCTCCCCGCGGTTCACGTCGAACGACACCTGCTCGACCGCGCGCACCGGCGGGCCCTTGGCGAACAGGCCGTCAGCCGTGTAGTGCTTGACCAGATCGCGGACCTCGAGCAACGGCGCGGTGGCGCTACCCACGGGCGGGCTTCCCCTCGGCCAGCCAGCATCGCATCCGATGGTTCGGGCCCACCGGCATGAGCTCGGGCGGCAGCTGACTCTTGTCGAATGCCTGCGGGCACCGCGGGCGGAATCGGCAGCCCATGGGCCACGCGGTGGGAGGCGGCACGGTGCCGCCGATAGGCGTGAGCCGCGTGACCGGCCCCGAGATTCGCGGCACCGAGGCGAACAGTCCTTGGGTATAGGGATGCGACGGGTGCGCGAAGAGCTCCGGGGTCGGCGCCTCTTCCACGATCTGGCCGGCGTACATCACCGCCACCCGGTCGGCCCGCCCCGCCACGATGCCCAGGTCGTGCGTGATCAGCAGCACCGCCATGCCGCGGGCGCGCCGAAGTCGATCCAGGACCTCGAGGATCTGGGCCTGCACGGTGACATCGAGCGCGGTGGTCGGCTCGTCGGCCACCAGGATCTCGGGCTCGGCGGCCAGCGCGATGGCAATCATGACGCGTTGCCGCATGCCGCCGCTCAGCTGGTGGGGATAGGCATCGAGCCGGCCGGTGGGGTCGGGAATGCCGACTTCCTGGAGCAGCGCGCGGGCCCGCTCGCGCGCCTCGACCTTCGTGACCGGCAGATGAGCGCGGACCCCCTCGGCGATCTGGTCGCCGACCGTGAACACCGGATTGAGGCTGGTCATCGGGTCCTGAAAGATCATCCCGATACGCCCCCCTCGAATCTGGCGCAGCGCCTCGCCCCGGAGCGACAGCACGTCGGTATCGCCAAGCCGAATGACGCTCCCGGGCTCGACCCGGCCGGGCGGCGGCACGAGCTGCAGCAGGGCCAGGCTGGTGAGGCTCTTGCCCGAGCCGGACTCGCCCACCAGCGCCAGCGTCTCGCCGCGATCGAGCGTGAAGCTCACGCCGTCCACCGGGAAAAAGCGGCCGTCGGGCGCGGGAAACGACACGCGCAGGTCACGAACCTCGAGCACTCGGGTCATGCGCCTCGGGGATCGAAGGCGTCGCGCAGGGCGTCGCCTACCAGGCTGGTGGCGAGCACGGTGAGCACGATGGCGACGCCGGGGAAGATACTGACCCACGGCGCGGCCTCGATGACCGCGCGCCCGTCGAGGATCATGCCACCCCACGAGGGGGTCGGTGGCTGGACGCCGAGCCCGAGGAAGCTCAGGCCTGACTCGAGGAGAATGACGTCACCGACGCCAAGCGTGGCCGCCACCAGGAGCGGGCCGGCGGCATTCACCAGCAGATGCCGCAAGATAATCCGCCGCCGCGAGGCGCCGAGCGCCTCGGCGGCGCGGACGAACGTCTCCTCGCGCAGCCGCAGCACCTCGGCCCGCACCAGCCGGCTGGTGGCGAACCAGCCGGTCGTGCCGATGAGCAGGATGAGGGCAACCAGCGGGACGCGCTCCGGCACCACCAGTACCAGGAGCAGCAGAAACAGGCGGGGAATCGCGAGCGCCCCGTCGACGAACCGCATGAGCACGGCGTCTACCGCGCCACCCCAGTAGCCCGCGACCAGGCCCACTCCCGCGCCGAGCGTGACCGAGAGGCCGACCGCCAGCGCGGCCACCGCCAGCGAGATCCTCGCCCCGCTCACCACCCGTGACAGCACATCCCGGCTCAGCTGGTCGGTGCCGAACGGGTGGTCCACACTGGGCGCGGCGGTCGAGAGATCGTCGAGGTCGAACTGCCGGGAGGGCTCCGGGAGGAACAGCGGACCGAGCGCGGCCAACAGGATCAGGAAGCCGAGGAACATGAGCCCCGCCCGACCCCGAGGCGTGCTCCAGACGGCCCCGAGCGCCTCGCCCAGGATCCTCACGAAGTGCGAACCCGGGGATCGAGCACCGCGTAAGCCACGTCGCTCAGCAGCGTGCCGAGCACCACCATCGCGGCCACCAGCACGCCGGCGCCCATCAGCAGCGGATAGTCGCGATTGCCGACCGCGGCGATCGCCAGCGAGCCCAGTCCGGGCCAGGCGAACACCGACTCGACGAACACCGACCCGCTGACCAGGATCGGCAGCCAGAGCCCAAGCAGGGTCAATACCGGAAACAGGGCATTTCTCCAGGCATGACTCCAGACCACTCGTGCCTCCCGGAGTCCCTTGGCCCGAGCCGTCACTATATAAGGAAGGCGGAGCACCTCCAGCATGGCCGTCCGCTGGTACCGGATGGTAGCGGCGATGCTCACCACGGAGAGCGTCACGGCTGGCAGGATCAGGTGCCGCAGCACATCCACTGTGGTGGCCGCCAGGCCTCCGGCTCCCAGGGGGTCTCGCATGCCGCCCGACGGAAGGAGTCGCCAGCGCACCCCCACGAACGCGGCCAGCACGAGCCCGAGCCAGAACGACGGCGTGGCATAGCCCGCGAGGGACAGCGTGGTGATCAAGCGGTCCTCCAGGCCGTCCTTCCGCACCGCCTGTCTCACACCCAGCCAGATGCCCAGTGTGAAGTTGAGCAGCAGGACCGCGCCGCCAAGCAGGAGCGTCGCCGGCAGCCGCTCGACCAGCAGCTGGGTCACGGGCCGGCCATACTGAATCGACGCGCCGAGGTCTCCCTTCGCGATGCCGGTCAGAAAGACCAGGAGCTGGCTCGCGAGCGGCCGGTCGAGGCCATAGCGCGCGCGCAGCGCCTCGACCTGCTGCGGGGTGAGCGCGCGGTCGCCTTCGCGGGCCAGCGGATCGCCCGGGAGGACATGGACCAGGAGGAAGAGCAGGATCAGGGCGATCGCGAGGGTGAGCGCGGCCTGCAGGGTACGCCGAAGCAGCCAGCGCTGCACGTCAGTAGCCGACCGGCCGGCTCACGGAGCGGCCAGATACGGTCCACTGCCGAAGTCCCAGCCACAGCGACTCCGGACGGATGCGAACGTTGCCAAACCGTCGGTCGACTACGGCCTGAAACGTGGGGGCGTACATGAAAACCGCCGGGGCGTCCGCCTCGATACGCCGCAGCACGGCGTGCCACGCCTGCTGCACGTCGGTGGTGGCGAAGGTGGCGGCTTCGATCAACGAGTCCACCTGGGGGTCGCAGTAGCGCGCGACGTTCGTGCCGGGGCCGCCGGCGCACGACCAGCCCTGGGTCAGCCCGGTTGGTGATGGATCCTGGAGCGTCGCGGCGAAATCGATGTCGAAGCGTCCCTCGCTCCGCCGCTCATTGTAGAGACTGAACTCGACGGCTACCAGCTCGACGCGAATGCCGATCTGGCGGAGCTGTTCCTGCGCGATCTGGGCGAGCTGAAGGCGGAAGGCGCTGCTCGAGGGCAGCAGTATGGTGAGGGCGAGCGGGATGCCGTCCTTGTCGAGCGTACCGTCTCCATCGTGGTCGGCCCAGCCGCGCGCACTCAAGAGACGGCGCGCCTCGGGCACGTTCTGGCCCGCCGGCTCGGGGGAGCCATGGCTGATCCAGAGCAGCGCGGAGGCCGGGCCGTACGGCACGTCCGCCAGGGTACCGAACGTGGTGCGCAGCATGCGCCGCCGATCGAGCGCGAGCCCGATCGCCCGCCGGACGTCGTGATCGCTGAGGATCGGGTGGGGGCGCTCGCGATCGCGTGGGTCCCGCTGGTTGAAGAGCAGAAATCCCAGGGTGGACGTAGGGTACGACACGATCCGGAGATTCCGCTGCGCGGTCACGCGGTCGACGTTGGACCGAGGCGCGGGGATGACGTCTATCGCGTCGGCCTCGCCGCCGAGCAGCAGGTTGAGCCTGGCCTGGGCGTCGGTGGCCAGGCGATAGAACACGTGCCGGATCGCGGGCGGGCCGAGAAAAAAGCGCGGGTTGGCCTCCAGCTCGACGACCTGCCCCGGCACTCGCCGCACCCACCGGTACGGGCCATTGCCCACGGGTGCCTGCGCGAAGCTCGACATCGCCAGGCTGTCGGGCGGAATCCGGGCCAGCAGGTGGGCCGGTAACGGTGCGGCGTGGAAGACGGCGTCGTACAGCTGCTCGCCGTACGGACGGGTGTAGCGGAACACCACTCGCCGGTCGCCCTCGGCGGTCACCGACGCGATGCGGCGCAACAGGTTGGAGAGCCGCGGCGCCAGGGTCGGATTGCGCGCGCGGGTGAAGGTGAACACCACGTCCTGTGCGGTAACCGGCACGCCGTCCTGCCACGTGGCGCGCGGATCGAGATCGAAAACCAGCGTCACCGAGTCGCGACGGGTCCAGCTGCGCGCCAGGGCCGGCTCGAATGCTTTGTCGCCAGCGGTCAGCAGCGTCGGCCCCAGCTCCGCCAGATGCAGGAACATCTGGTCGGCCAGGTCGGTATTGGCGGCGGAGGTCTGGGCCCCTTCATTGAGCGTCGGCACCGGAGCGAAGGCTTCGCCACCGACGAGAATGACGATACGAGACGGATCAGCCTGAGCCTGGGCCGCCGCGCCAGGAGCGCCAGCGACCGTCGCGGTCAGGGCGAGGCCAGCGCCGAGCCATGTTCCGAGCGTCCAGCGCGCCATGGCGGCTCCGAAGTGAGCGATGCCGGGGGATGGTGAGAATGTAGCAGGGTCGTAAGGGCACGTCAGCGGCCGGCGGCACCAGCCCAGATCCAACCATCCGAGCGGAAGCGCTCACTCGACGCGGCCGCGCGCTCCAGGATCGCTTCGACCTGGTCGGCACGCGGCGTCGTGGGGGAGCCCCACGCCGACCGTACGCTTTCGCTCACCGCGGCAGCCGCCTGCTCCCACGAGATCGACCGCCCCGCGGCCTCCCGGAGCGTCATCGAGCGGTCGGGTGGCGCGCCGCCCCGGGTCACCCGAGCGATGACGCCTTGATCTCCGTC
>DATEJD010000348.1:0-22620 GCA_035278325.1 Gemmatimonadales bacterium
ACCGCCCTCCGAGGTCAAGACCGAGGTCTTCTTTCTTCCCTCCGCGGCCAGCCCGGAGAAGATGGGGAGCCTCACCAACACCCAGCGGTTACTGCAGTGGCACGACAAGGCGCTCGACCCGCTGGGCGACAGCCGTTCCGACGCCTGGTGGGTCTACAACCTCGGCAAGCGCCTGAAGCAGCTCTACGCCGGGTCGACCGACCCCCGGGACCAGCCGCTGCTTCACCTCACTTGGGACTACGATTGCGATCAGCCCGAGCGGCTGCCCGATGGGAGCCTCAGCCGAATCGAGGGCGAGCCGGACCTGGAAAAAGTGCTGATGGAGATCAACGGGTACCGGCTCGATCAGGTCGATCCGCGCACCGGCCGGCCGCGGCTCGTCACCGGATACGACGAGCTGACGGACGACGGGACCACCTCGTGCGGCTGCTGGGTCTATAGCGGCGTCTTTCCCGCCCCGGGCCGCAACCGCGCCAGGGACCGCAAGCGCACCTCCAATCCGCTCCAGCCCGACTGGGGATTCGCCTGGCCGCACAATCGCCGGATCTTCTACAACCGGGCCTCGGCCGACCCCGACGGGCGGCCGTGGTCGGAGCGGAAGCGGCTCGTGTGGTGGGATGCGCAATCCCGGGAGTGGGTGGGGCGCGACGAGCCCGACTTCGACCCCGAGGTGCCGCCCGACTACCGGCCCCCGCCCGGTGCCACGGGCATGGACGCCATCGCCGGTGATCAACCCTTCATCATGAAGCCCGACGGCGTCGCCTGGCTATTCGCTCCGGGCTCGATCAGGGACGGCCCGGTGCCAACCCACTACGAGCCGGTCGAGTCGCCGGTGAACAACCTGGTGTATCCCGACCAGCCGACCAGCCCCACGGTGCGGTTCTTCGACGGTCCGCTCAATCGGCTGGCCCACACGCCGACCGCGGAGTACCCCGTCGTCGCCACGACCTACCGCCTCACCGAGCACTACCTGAGCGGGCCCATGAGCCGCTTCAACAGCTGGCTCAACGAGCTGCAGCCCGAGATGTTCGTCGAGCTGAGCCCGGAGCTGGCCGCCGAGCGGGGCATCGTGCACGGCGGCTGGATGACGGTGGAGACGGCGCGGACCCGTATCGAGGCGAGAGCCATGGTCACCCGGCGACTGTGGCCGATGCAGGTGGAGGGGCGCGTGGTGCATCAGATCGGCATCCCGTTCCACTGGGCCTTTGCCGGCGAGGTCGTGGGCGACAACGCCAACGACCTCACCTCCCTGGTCGCCGAGCCCAACGTCAGCATGCACGAGGCGAAGGCGTTCGCCTGTCAGGTGTACGCCGGCCGGAGCGGCACCCCCGTGCCTCGGCCCACCAAGCCGCCCGCGCCCTGGCCCACCCGGGAGCCCGTGCCCGACACCCCGGCCGCGGCGCAGCCGGAAGGCCTGTTCCGCGAGAACGGCAGATCGAGCTCCACGGATGGAAAGCGGTTCGATCCAGGCGCGACGCACCGGGCGGAGGAGAGCTCGCGCGGAGGGCCGTCCCGGTGACGATCAGAGAGAAGGAGCTGTCGGGGCTCTCCCCGGGCACCGACACTCCGCACGAATTGCCGGTGCTCCTCGAGCACGTGGTCGCGCCGTTCCGGCGCGGCGCCGCGCCTGATCCGCGCCCGGCCACGGGGTTCTACACCGACACGACCGTCTGCATCGGGTGCAAGGCCTGCGAGGTCGCCTGCAAGCAGTGGAACCAGCTGCCCGCCGACGGGTTCGACTGGACCGGCAACAGCTACGACAATACCGGCACCCTGTCGGCCACGTCCTGGCGGCACGTGAAGTTCATCGAGCAGCTGCCCGAGCGCGGCCGGCCCGGTTCGGCGCCGCCGAGCGGCGATGGCTTCGACCCCGGCCGCTGGCTCATGATGAGCGACGTCTGCAAGCATTGCGAGACGGCGCCGTGCCAGCAGGCATGCCCCACGGGCGCGATCATCCACAACGAGTTCGACAACGTCTACATCCAGCCGGACATCTGCAACGGCTGCGCGTACTGCATAGCCGCCTGCCCGTTCGGGGTCATCACCCGCAGCACCATCGACGGCCACGCGCACAAGTGCACCCTGTGCTTTGATCGCCAGCGCGACGGCCTGGTACCCGCCTGCGCCAAGGCCTGCCCCACCGAGTCGATTCAGTTCGGGCCGATCGAGGAGCTCCGCGAGCGGGCCCGCAAGCGGGTGGAGACGCTGCACGAGCGAGGGGTCACCGAGGCGTACCTGTACGGCGACGTGCCGGGAGAGATGTACTCGGCGCTCAACTCGTTCTATCTCCTGGTCGACCGCCCGTCGGTCTATGGCCTGCCCGACCGGCCGGTCAACCCGTGGCTCGCCATGAAGGGCGATTACCTCCGCGCGGTAGCGAGCGGGCTGGTATCGCTCGTGGTGCTGCTCGCGACGCTGCTGGTGCTGGGGCGCTGATATGGGACCCGACGCCACTCGCAGCGCGACCGTCCCGGGCTACGCCGGCCGGCCCACCACCAAGGCCCCGAACTGGCACGGGCCGGTCACGCTGGATCTCCTGTTCAACAGCTTGAGCACGGGCCTGTTTCTGGTGACGGCGCTCGGGGAGCTGGTAGCGCCGGCGAGTTTCCGGCCGCTCGCGCCTGTCGCGTACCCGATCGCACTGCTCTTCCTGGTGGCCGACCTGGCGTGCCTCGTCGTCGACCTGGGCGATTGGTCGCGGTTCCATCACATGCTGCGGGTGTGGAAGCCCAGCTCGCCTATGTCGCTCGGCAGCTGGGCGCTGACCGCGTACTCCGTGCCGCTCACCCTGCTCGTCCTCCTGGATCTGCTCCACGCCGGCGGAGGCGGTGCCGAAGGACTGCGACTGGTGTTGCTCGTGCTTGGCCTGGTGCTCGCCGTCGCCGTGGCCGCCTACAAAGGCGTCCTGTTCAGCACGACAGCGCAGCGCGGCTGGGGCGACGCCCGCTGGCTGGGCGGCTACTTGATCAACTCTGCGCTGGTGCTGGGCGCGGCCGAGGCCTTGCTGATCGCCGTCGCGAAGGACCAGCCCGCGGCCGCCGCCGCGCTGCGCGTGGCGCTCCGGCTGCTGCTGCTGCTCAACCTGGTGGCGTTGGTCCTGCTGCTGGGGGACATTCGTGGGCCGCTCGCACGGGCGCGGCATCGCGGGATGCTCGTGCTGATCGGCGCGCTCGCGCTGCTGGGGGGTATCCTCGTTCCGCTCGTACTGCTGGGCGTCGACCGGCCGGCGGCGTTGACGGCTGCGCTGTTGCTCATACTCCTGGGCGCGGTGATCGTGCGGCTCGAGATGGTGCGGCTCCCGCACGCCCTGGGTCAGGCGGCCGGCGGGGGCTGAGCGCGCGTTTCACTACCGCTCCTACTACGAGTCACCCTGAGCGCAGCGAAGGGGCCATGCGTCAGCGTATGGCCCCTTCGCTACGCTCAGGATGACTCGAAAGGCGGTGTTGCGGCGCACTGTACGCGGACTTGGCACACCCTGCGAGCTCGCCGCTGATCGAGCGCAGGCTAGCGGCCGCCTCCTACCAGCCTCCCGAGCTCCTCCGGCGCTGCGCCACGAGATACCCGGCCACGCCGAGTAGAACAGCCGCCCCACCGAAACCGGCCGCCCATGCCTGCCAGGGCGCTTGCGGCCGATGGAGCGGGATCCTCACCATCGGGTCGCCCACGGCGGTGAAGGTCACCCATTCGCGAGCGGGTGCTCCACGACTGAGCGCGGTGAGCTTGGCGGCCTGGAGCGCGTCACCCACCGGCATCCCGGCGGCCAGGGCGTCGTAGAACGGCCGGATGATCCGGAGCGCAGCCCGGTCGCCGATGCGCCATCGGGTGGCGACCACGCTCCGCGCGCCCGCCTGGAGCAGCGGCGCCGTGAGCCCCTGGATCCCCTCTCCCGCGACCAGCACGCCGGCGGCCGTTCGGCACGCCGACAGCACCACGAGGTCGGCGTGCAAGGGCAGGCCCGCGAGCTCCGCGGGCGCGACGAATCCGTCGTCGTTGGCTCCCGGCGTGAGTGCGATCGCGGTCCGCGCCACGCTCCTGTCGTCCACCACGGCGTGCGTCGCCAGGTGGATGACCCGGAAGCGGTCGAGCCGTGTCCGCTCCAGATAGGCTTCGCTGGCACTGTCGCCCAGGCGAACCTCGGCGGAGTCGGCGTACTGCCCCACCAGACGAGCCTCGGCGGCGGAGGCCGGCAGCCGTGTCAGGCCGCCGCCCGCGGCAAACGCCGCGGTGAACGCCTGGGCCCCGGCATCCTGATGCCGACGTGGGGCGTCGAAGCGGGGGTCGCCCAGCGCCAGGATCCGGACCGGCCGGCCCGGAACCGGCTCCGAGGCTGCCCGCCGCCACAGCTCCAGCAGCACTCCGGCGGACGGCGCAATCGTGATGGCGAATCGTTCCACCGCGGGGCGCCCATCGGCCAGCCGAAGCACGTCGAAGGGCAGCCGGTGCAGCGGACCATCGGGTATGATGACGAGGCGCCTGACGCTCGGCTGCAGCTCGGCCACCACCGGGTCGAGCAGCCTGGCGCCCAGATCGCGATCGAGCGAACCGAGCGCCCCCCCGGCCGAGAGCAAGCCGGTAAGCCGCGCGATCTCCCCGGGGCCCTGCCCCAGCGGTGGAAGCACGAGGACCCGGACCTTCCCCTGCTGCACCACGAACGCGGTGAGCGGGCCGTCGCGTACCCCGCCGACGAACTCCACCACGGCGGTCTGGCTATCGGTAATCGCGCCGGCGAGCTGCTCGATCGACGCCACCTGGACCACCGGGCGGCTCGCCGCGCTGAGCTCGCCCTCACCGACACCCCGGAGCTGCGACGCGTCGGCCTCGAGCATCTGGTCGAGCAGCTCGCGGGCTCGGCGCCGTTCGGCCAGCTCGAATGCCGGCCCGATGCGACCGCCGGCCGCGAGCGCGCCGATCACACGCACCATGCTTTCCAGTTGATCATCGAGCTGCGGTGGCGTGACGAAGTGGACGGTCTGGCGGGCCTGGAACGCGAGCGTCCGCATCGGCTGATCGGCGAGCGCACCGCGCCAGGCATCGAGCCGGTCTGCGGCGCTCGTCGCCTCCCGCTCCGCGCGGTCCAGCTCGCCCCGCCTGGCGTAGATGTCGGCCAGGCGGATGCGGGCGCCATAGCGGCGGAGCTGCTGACTGGAATCGGAATCGCGATCCAGGTCTCGGAGTAGCCGGCTGAAGGCGTGCTCGGCGGTCGCCAGATCACCCTTGAGCAGCGCGAGACGGCCCTCGTCGTCCGAGAGGGCCCATTCCCACACCGGCAGTCCGAGATGCCGGCCCAGGGCGCGGGCCTGATCCAGCTCCCGCGCGGCGGCGGGCCAGTCACGCTCGAGCATCGCGATGGACGCGAGGTCGCGGTGAGCCATGTACTGCTCGGGCGGCTCGCCGGTCCGTCCATAGAACGCGAGAATTTCGTGCTCCTCACGCGTGGCGGCGCCGAAGTCGCCGGTCGCCACGTAGACGTGCACCAGCCAGGTCCGGGCCTTCATGACGCTGGAGGTGTCGCCCAGCGCCTCGAACTGGGCGATGGCCTTCCTCAGGTGCTCCTCGGCGGTAGCGAAGTCGCCCAGCTGGATCGCGATTGCACCGAACCCCACATACGCCGTCCCCAGCGCGTAGGGGCTCCGCGCCGCGGTGCCATAGCGAATGGCGGCGTCGAGCGCTTCCCGCACGTCGCCCAGGTGGCCCTGCCCCAGCAGCACGTCGGCCCGGTCGATGCTGTTGACTGCGGCCCAGGTGAGATCGTGGGCCCGGAGGAAAAGCGGGGCCGCCCGTTCGAAGGCCGCGCGTGCAAGGCCCAGCTCGCCCTCCCATTGCAGGATCTTCCCCTCGCCTCGGTGCCCCTGCGCCACCTGCCTGAGCAGTCCAGCACGCTGGCCGAGCTCGCGGCTCTGCCGCGCCACGGCGAGGGCGTGAGCATCGCCATCGACGCCCAAGAAGATCGCGCGCCGGCGGAGCAGCTCGGACCCGAGCGCCGGATCATCCGCGGCGATCAGTGCCGCCGCCGTGTCGAGCATCGCGCGCCCGACCGACATTCCCTGTACCCGCGCGAGCGGAAATGCCATCCCGACCAGCGCCTCCGCCTCGGCGCGGCGATCGCCCGCCGCGCGGGCGACGCTTCGCGCGGCGACGAACTCGGTTCCCGACTCGGTGCTCCACCCCTGGTCCTCGAGCGCCCAGCCGCGTCCGAGGCGGGCATAAGCAGCATATCGGTCCGGTCGGGTAGACTCGGTGGTAAGGGTCCGGTAGAGCCGCTCGGCGGCGGGGTAGTCGTAGGTGAGCCGCGCCAGGGTCGCCAGCCCGAGCAGCGCGGCGCGGTCGAGCGAATCGGCGACGCGGCGCGCGTCCCACCGGGTCCGGAGGGCAGCGACGCTGTCGTGCTCGACGGCGAGGGTCGCCGCGCGGACCACGGCGGGAGGGTCGTCCGCGGATGCGGAGGGATGCGCGGGCCCGCCGGCCTGAGCGGCAAGGGCCCGGCTCGCGAAGACCGCGGCGGCGAGCGATATCGAGGCGCGTCGCATGGGGTGCGAGCGTGACGTGGCCATGGCTGGATTGATCTTACGCCGAGGTAGGGACGACGTCAGCCCCCCGCGCACCTCCAGCGTCAGCTCATTCGAACGGGGCGAGTCACCCTGAGCGAAGCGAAGGGGACATGCGTCCAGGCATGCCCCCTTCACTGCGTTCAGGGTGACTCGCTTCGCTCGGCACGAGGCTGCTCACCTCCACGCTGTACCGGGCACCCTAGTACTCGTCCTTCCGGCGCAACCAATACCCCGTCTCGTTGCGTCCCTTGGGCGCGCGGTCGAGCCACTGGTACATGCCCCAGAGGCCGTCGAGCCCGCGCGAATAGGCGGAATAGGCGTGGTAGATGACGCCGTCCTCGAGCACGAACGTGCTCATGCCGGGCCGCTCGCGCGTGAACGTCGCCACGTCGGTGCCGGCCATCGCCGCGACCTGGCTCACGACGCCCTCGCCGTCTGGCTCCTGCCACGTCGAGGTGTCGCGCCCGACCAGCGGCGCGCCGGTCTCGTGCCGATAGTTATACACGATACCGCCCTCCCGCTGCTGCTCCTCGCTGAACGACACGCTGAAGTCCGCGTTGAAGTCGCTGCCGAACGACGAGGCCCAGGGGAACGTCCACCCCATCCGCCGCTTGTACGCCTGCAGCTTGGCGAGCGGTGCCCGCGACACCGCGGACAGGGTCACGTCATGGTTGGCGAGATGGGTGGCGAAGCCGTTGAAGCCGTCCGCAATCGACGAGCAGGACGGGCAACCGGCGCTGTAGTCCGGTCCGAACATGAAGTGGTAGATGATCAGCTGGGACCGCCCGCGGAACAGGTCCGGGAGCGATGCCGGCCCTTCGTCGGTCTCGAATCGATACGCCTTGTCAACCCGAACCCGCGGCAGCTCCTGCCGCCGGCGCGCCAGCTCATCGCTACGACGGGTCAGCTCCTTCTCCGCCTTGAGCAGGTCCTGCCGTGCGGTCAGCCACTCCTGCCGGGAGACGATCTTGGGCGATGCCGCCTTCTGTAGGTCAACCATGACTGCTCTCCTCCAAGAGATCGATGCTTGATGTGATGTCGTGCCAGGTCAACGACCAGGCTGCCGTCATCGGTAACGAGACTACGCTCGAGCGATCGTCAGCACACCCAGCATGACGATCGTCACGCCTGCCGCCCGCGCGACCCGCAATGGAGCCGGTGCCAGCCGCTCGGCGGAGATCGCGAGCGTGACCGCGGCCATCGCGACCAGATCCATCATGCCAACCGCCAGCAACGCCAGCATCAGAGAGCCGCAACAGAGGCCGCATCGCACGCCGAGCCTCACGCCGTGCCGATACGCGGCCGAGGCGGTGGCTGGCGATGCGCCGCTGCACCCCGAGCGTTCGCGGCAGAGCGCGAGCTGCCGCGCCTTCCAGGGCGTGAGCTGGACGCCACCCGCGGCGAGAAGCACCAATCCAGTCGCGACCGCGAGCCACTGCGAGCCCACCGCCCAGCGCATCTCCAGCCCCATGATGCCCACGCAGGCAATCCAGGCGGCGGCCCCGAGTCCGAACCAGACGGTGAAGTAGCCCGCCCCCGCCAGCACTGTCAGCCCGTGCAGAGGCATGCCGTTGGCGCCGCGCGCGGACCGACGATACGAGGACAACATGGGAGCCAGGGCCGGCAGCATCATCGGGACCATCATGGCCATCCACATTCCTAGGGATCCGGGACCGTACTGCATGCTCATCCCGGTCATTGCTCGCTTCCCCTGTCGATAGTAGCCAGGCGGAAGTGCCCGATGCTGCCGACCTGGGCGTCCATACCGACCTCCTGGGGTTGCCGGTGGCGTGATCGCACCAGCCATGCTAATATTCCACCGTTCGGTTGAGCAATTATATTCAACCAATCGGTTGAACGCAAGACCCGGAGAGCGGCGATGCCGGCAGCGTTGGACCAAGTGTATGGTGCTCTTGCAGATCCGACCCGCCGAGCGATCCTCGGGATCCTGGCGGAGGGGGAAGTCAACGTCGGGAGCCTGGCGGAGCGGTTCCCCATCTCCCTCAATGGGGTCTCCAAGCACGTGAAGGTGCTGGAGCGGGCCGGCCTGGTGGACCGCACTGTCGAGGGCCGCGAGCACCGCCTCCGCCTCAACGCCGAGCCGTTGCGGGAGGCATCGATGTGGCTGGAGCACTACCGTGCGTTCTGGGATGCCCGGCTGGCGGCGCTGGAGGCGTTCCTTCTCAGGAAGGAGCGCGACACCGGGCCAAAGCAGCCACCAGCTCCTCGGAGGAGAGTCGATGACCGCGACCAATGAAGCCGCGCCAGTCCTGGTGGTGCGGCGGCAGATGGCTGTGCCGCGCGAGCGGGTGTTCGACGCCTGGCTCGATTCCGAGAGCCTCGCGCACTGGATGCGCCCGGGGGACATCGGCCGCTCCACGGTGAGCGTCGATGCTCGGGTCGGCGGGAGGTTTCGGATCCTGATGCAGGGACCGACGTACGCGGTCGAGCACGTGGGCGAGTATCTGGCTATCGAGCGCCCGTCCCTGCTCTCCTTCACCTGGATCTCGGAAAAGACCGATCACATCGCCACGGTCGTCACCGTCGAGTTTCACGAGCGCGGCACCGGGACCGAGGTGGTCCTCACCCATCGCCGGCTCCCCCCGAAGGCGGTCGAGGCGCATCGCAGGGGTTGGACCGACATCGTGCGGCTGCTCGAGGAGGCGCTGAGGCGGGGCTAGCTCACGATGTGGATGACTGCAGGTTTGTTCCGCGCATTGCTCCGCGGAGCGAGGGGCTCAGGCGCCCTTCGGCTTTGCCCGGGGAGCGAGGCGCTCAGGCGCCCTTTCGCTTCCGCTGGCGGTACTGATCGGCGACGACGGCCGCAATGATGACTGTCCCCTTGATGATCTCCTGATAGTAGGCGTCGATCCGCAGGAAGGTGAATCCGGAGGTCAGGACGCCAAGGATCACGGTGCCGAGCACCGTGCCGGTGATCCGCCCCACGCCGCCGGACAGCGACGTGCCGCCGATGACTGCCGCGGCGATCGCATCCAGCTCCGCCATGACACCCATGCCCGCCTGCCCGGTGATCGCCCGGGCAGACTGTACCACCCCGGCCAGGCCGGCCAGCAGCCCCGCGATGCCGTACACGGCGATGAGGTGGCGCGCCACATTGATCCCCGAGACCCGGGCCGCCTGCAGGTTGGATCCGATCGCGTAGGTGAACTTGCCGTACCGGGTATAACACAGCGCGATGTGAAAGACGAGAGCGACGAGAAGAAAGATGAAGACGGGCCAGATCCACGAGCCGATCGCCGCATAGTTGTCCTGCAGGCCGCTCACCGGTTGTCCGTGCGTGTACCACTTTGCCAGCCCTCGGGCCGACACCATCATCCCCAGTGTAGCGATGAACGGGGGGATTCCGGTGTAGGCAATCAGCGTCCCGTTGACCAGCCCGGCCATGAGCCCGATCAGCAGGCCGGCCAGAACCGGCACGATCACCGGGAGGTCGGTGAGCATCGGGTACACCGACCGGGCATAATCGGAGCGCTGCGCGAGGCTCGCCGCGATCATCGCGGTGACACCGAGCACCGATCCCGAGGACAGATCGATGCCGCCCGTGATGATCACCTGCGTGACCCCGACCGCGATGATCCCCGTGACCGCCACCTGGAGGATCATCACCTGCAGACGCTGCCAATTCAGCAGAAAGCTCTGGCCCACCAGGATCCAGCCCAGGATCTCGAATGCGAGCGCCAGCCCGATCAGCACCAGGAAGATGCCGGCTTCCGACGGCCAGCGCCGTCGGGATACCGGAATCACATCCCGCTGGCGGGAGATGTCGGCGACCTGTTCAACAGCCACTTCGCCTCCGTGCCGAGCTCGCGTCAGTGGGACGCGAGCGTCATGATCCCGACCTGATCGGCTTCCCCGCGATCGAGCAGGCCGGTGACTCGTCCCTCGTGCATCACCATGATGCGGTCGCTCATCCCCAGCACTTCCGGCAGCTCGGAGGATATCATCAGGACCGCCACGCCGTCCCCCGCCAGCTGCGTGATCACGCGGTGAATCTCGGCCTTGGCGCCCACATCGATGCCTCGGGTCGGCTCATCCAGAATGAGGATCCGGGGATTGGTGAGCAGCCAGCGCGCGATGAGCACTTTCTGCTGATTGCCGCCCGAAAGATTGATCACGGCCTCGCTCAGGTCCGGCGTCTTGACCCGGAGCGTCGAACGCAGGCGCTCGCACTCGCGCCCGATGCCGTTACCGTCGACGAAGCCGAGCCTCACGAAGGACCGGTTCAGGGCCGCCATCTGCATGTTGGCGAGCACGTCGAGCAGCAGGAAGCAGCCGCTCTCCTTGCGATCCTCCGTAATGAACGCCATCCCCCGCTCCATGGCCTCTCGAGGGCTGTGCTCCGTCAGCGGACGGCCCATGACGGTGACAGTGCCCGAGGTCGGCCGTCTCAGGCCGAAGAGGGCTTCGGCCACCTCGCTGCGCCCCGAGCCGACGAGACCGGCGACCCCCAGGATTTCTCCGGCCCTGAGATCGAAGCAGACATCGCGGAACCGACCGGCCAGCGTCAGATGGCGCACTGAGAGCACGACATCGCCTATCGGGACCGTCTCTTTGGGGAACATCTGGCTGATATCACGACCGACCATCATACGGATGAGCGAATCACGAGTCGCCTGCGCAATCGGCACGGTGCCGACGTGGTCGCCATCCCGAAAGACCGACACCTCGTCGGCGATCTCGAATAGCTCGTTCATCTTGTGGGTGATGTAAATGATGCCCTTCCCCTGCCTCCTGAGCTCACCAATGATCCCGAAGAGATGTCCGACCTCCCGCTCGCTCAGAGCCGAGGTCGGCTCGTCCATGATGAGGACATCCGCGTCGTAGGAGATCGCCCTGGCGATTTCCACCAGCTGGCGCTCGGCGACGGATAGCTCGCGCACCTCCGCGGCGGGATCGAGATCCATCCGAAGGCTGCGAAGGAGATCGGCGGTACGCCGGTGGAGCTCGCGGTGAAGGACCAGCCCCAACGCGTTCCGGGGCTCGCGGCCGATCCAGATATTCTCCGCCACGGTCATGAACGGCATCAGGTTCAATTCCTGGTGGATCATCGCGATGCCCTGGCGCAGGGCGTCGCGTGCCGCTGCGAGCCTGACCACCTGACCCCGGAGCCGGATGGTCCCGCCGTCGGGATGGCAGATCCCCGCGATGATCTTCATCAACGTGGACTTGCCGGCGCCGTTCTCCCCGACCAGGGCATGGACGGAGCCGGCCCGAAGCCGGAACGACACGTCGCGCAGCGCTACCACGCCCGGAAATGTCTTTCGGACGCCCTCGACCTCGAGGAGGTATTCCGGCTGGAGAATGGCTCAGTTCCTCGTGAGATACCGGTCCATGTTCGCGGGGGTGACCAGTTCGAAGGGGATCCACACCGTGCGCGCGGCCGTGTCGCCTTGGGCCAGCCTGAGCGCGGTGCCGACCGCACCCTTGCCCTGACCGGCAGCGTCCTGGAATACCGTCACGTCCAGATCGCCCGCCTTCATGGCCGCGAGGGCATCCTGGGTCCCGTCGATGCCGGCCACGATGAGCGTGGCCAGGTCGTAGCCAGCGGCTTTCAGCGCCTGGATGGCGCCGATGGCCATCTCGTCGTTGTTGGAGACGATGGCATCGAAGGCGGCGCCCCCGCTGATCCAGTTGGTCATCAGGTCCTGCCCCTGGGTGCGCTGCCAGTTGGCGGTCTGCTGCTCGACGATCTTCATGAACGAGCATTCCGGCGTGCCGATCACGTCGTGAACGTCCTGGGTGCGCTGCCGGGCGGCCTGGTTGGAGAGCTCCCCCATCATCACCAGGATGCGGGCCGCCGCTCCCTTGCCCGTCTGTTTGAGAAGACGGCAGACCTCCCTGGTGGCCAGCGTGCCCGATTCCACCTCGTTGGAACCGACGAATGCGGCGGTGCGCGGCAGCTCGTCCAGGTCGGCCGGTTGGCGGTTGAGGTAGATGATGGGGATGCCGGCCTGGACCGCCAGCCTGGTCATCGCTGGCGTCGCGTCGGTGTCGACCGGATTCACGATGATGGCGTCGACCCCCTGGGAGATGAAGTTCTGGATCTGGCTCAGCTGCTTGGCGACGTCGTTCTGCGCGTCCTCGATCTGAAGATTGACCGCCTCCAGGGTCCGGGCATAGTCCTGCATTCCGTTGCGCAGCGTGGTGAGGAAGTTGTCGTCGAACAGTGCCATGGAGACGCCGATGGTGGTCCCCGGCCTGGCGCAGGACAGGACCGCCGGCAGCGCGATCGCAAGCAGGAGCTTCCTCATACCCGTTCTCCTCACGTCAGGGAGCCTCGCGCCGCGAGCCCCATCCGGATGAATTCCATACTGTCCGCAAGAGCCGCGCGCGGGTCCGCGAGGCCGTGAACCTGGGCCGCGAAGGGCTCGAACGACAATGGGCCCGGGTACCCGGCGGCCAGCAGCGACTCGATCTGCTCCAGGTTCCCCAGCCGGTCGTCCGGGTCGACCAGCCCGCGATGCGCATCCGTCAGGTCGCCGAGCGATGGCCCCCGATCGGGCACCCCGGAGATATGGACCAGCCCGGTGAGACCCGGGTAGAGCTCCGGCTCGCCCGTGAGCGCATGGTGAAACGTATCGTGCACCAGCCGAAAGCTGTCCCGTCCGTGCACCGCGTCGATCGCTTCGACGGCCTGCCGCTTTGAGCGAAGCGACGAGGTCCGGAAGCCCAGAGGTTCCACCAGGCCGAGAACGCCGAAGTCGTCGAGAATCGGCCGGAGCATCGCCAGGCTACGGCACAGCTCGTCATGACCGGCTTTGCCCGCGCCCGATCCGTCGTTGGTCGGTACCAGGACCAGCGCCCGCGCTCCTGCGCCCGAAGCGTATCGGGCGAGCGCGGCGGCTTCCGCCTCACGCCTTTTCGTCCACTCATCGAACCGCTGGAGGGCGTTGATCGAGAGAACGGAGACGCCGGCATCGCGGGCCGCGTCTCGAACCAGGTGCGGCGGGGTGCCGTCGGCGATCGGTCGCCCCGGGAGGTCATTCCTGATCTCGACCGCGGTGATCCCGAGCGCGCGCGCCAGCCGGAAAAGCTCGAGCAGATCCAGGCGCGGCGCCACCATGTGATTGAGGCCGAACCGGGGCGAGGGCAAGCTGGGCATGTTCCCGCCTTCGCTCACCTCATCATCTCGCGCAGCACGCGACCCTGTGTCCCTCCCGGGCCGATCAGCCCGAGCAGCGACGACAAGGTCGGCGCGATATCGACGATCGCCGCGGCGTCGCGGTAAGTGCCGGGCGTGATGCCGCGACCGTACCAGAGCAGTGGCACCCGCTGATCGTAAAGCCAGCCGCTGCCGTGATCGGTGCCGGTGCTGTCGGCGTCAGCCAGCCAGTACGGCTCCAGCCGGTAATAGACGTCACCGCTGCGGGACGGATGAAACGAGCGGACCGGACCGCTCCCGGCCCCCGCCTCGCGCAACCGCGCCAGATCGGCGGCGGTGATCGCCTCGTGGACGCCCTCGACCGCCTGGATGGCGTCCGCCGCGACCCGCTGCGCGTCTTCCTGCGGAATGCGCCTGGCCGCGAGCACCGCGCGATTGAGGTAGACCATGGGCGGGTCGTGGTATGCGATCCATCCTGGCGAGGCCGCCACGCCATACCGCGCCACCAGCGCCGCATTGACAGCGGTGTCGATCACGGCCGGGTTGAGCCGGCGGGCCGCCGCGCCGGGATGAAGGCGGTTGAGCACCTCGGGCATCGGGGCGACTCCGTGATCGGCCGTCAAGACGATCGCCACGTTGCTCAGGCCCACCGTACGGTCCAGAAAACCGAACAGCCGGGCCAGGATCCGATCGAGCCGGACCGTCACGTCCATCACCTCGTGGCTTTCCGGTCCAAACGCGTGGCCCACCCGGTCGTTGGCCGAGAAGCTGATGCCCAACAGGTCGGGCACCGTGTCCTGGCCCAATCGCTCGGCGGCGACCGCCCGCATCGCGAACTCGGCGGTCACCTCGTTCAGGAACGGGGAAAGGTCGAACGCCTCTTCGTCTCTGACGGGGTGCGGAAAGACCCGGCCCAGGCCGGCCTCGTCGCGCTCCGCTGGCTCGTCGTCCGGGCCCATGCCGGCGTAGGCTGCGGCCGGCAGCACCCGGTCCCAGCTCCTTCCGAAGTACTTGGTGATCGCGTGGGAGGCATTGAAGTCGCGAACCCATGCGGGTAGGTCGCGGCGGTAGTAGGTGGACGTGACGAAGAGGGTGTCCACCATCCAGTAGGCGGCATCCGCCAGGTGCCCGCCGAGCATGATGGCGGAGCGGTCCTTGGCCGACACGGTAACCACCCGGCTGCGGCCTTCGGTGTTCATCTTGAGCACATCACCCACCGTGGCACCGAACAGATTACGCGGCGACCGCCCCGGGGCATCCGAGCCGATCAGCTTCACCGCGCCATCCTCGGCGCAATATTCCTCCCGCCCTTTCTTTACGTCGTACCAGTCGTTCGCGACGATCCCGTTCACCATGGCGTAGCTGCCGGTGAGGATCACCGCGTGACCAGGACAGGTGGAGGTGGTCGAGTGCTCGTAGCGAGCTTCAGTGAAGCTCGCACCGCGCTGGAGGAACAGGTTGAATCCGCTCGCTCCGAAATACGGAGCGAACCGTGCCAGGTAGTCGGCCCGGAGCTGGTCCACCGCGATGACCACCACGAGCCTGGGGCGGCCCGGCCTCGGCCCGCCCTGGGTCGCGGCAAGCGGACCGGCCAGCCACAGGGCCCCGGCCGCCGCGGTCAGCCACCGTCTCACGATGCCTGCCCCGCCGCTTCCCCGCAGTCTTTGCGCAGCTTGAGCGCGTCGGCAATTTCGGCCCAGGAGAAGGCCGCCACGTTGCCGTCGTTGTGCACCGCGAAGAACGCCCCCTGCGGAAAGGGGCCGTAGCCTCGCTGGGTGATGGCGATGCCGTCCGTGTTCAGCGTCGTGTTGCCGCGGAACGACCCCAGGTGCGTGAGCGTCGTCCGGTCGAACACGTGGAAGGTGTTGACCGCCAGGTCCTGGTCGGTGGTGATCCAGTATCCGGCGGCATCTCCGCACCGGTACAGGATGATCCCTTCCGCCTGATGGGGAAACAGGCCCTCTCCCACCAGCCGGCCGGTGAACTTGCCCTCCAGGGTGTACTCCTTGAGCAGCGACCCGCCCTCCAGCTCCTCCGCGATCAGCAGCCGATTGTGCGCGGGATCCGCCTCGATCGATTCGACCACTCGCAGAACGCCCGGACCCGATGTCTCGCCAAAGGCGCGCACGGGTGTGGCCGCCACCCGTCCGTCCACCGTCAAGCGGAATTGGCGCACCCGCTGGCCCAGGAGGCTGTCGGGCGGCACGCCTTCGTCCGGCATCTCGTAGTTGTCGGTCACATACGCGACATAGGCGCCCGCCTGTCCATCCCTGAACACCGTGAGCCCGTACGGGAGGCGGAGCAGGCTATCGCCGAAGGTGCCGAGCGAGGTGAACTCGGGAAGCCGGAACACCTGCACCCGGTGGTTGTCCCGCTCCACCACCAGCGCGAGGTCGTCGATGACCGCGATGCCGTTCGGCCGCTGCAGTTGGCCGGCCCCGCGGCCCGGGCCGCCCACCCGACGGATCGCCGCGCCGGTGGCCGCGTCGTTGACCAGCAGCACATGCGTGGTCTTGGCGGTGGAGAGCAGCCAGTGCTGGCCCTCGGGACCGTGCCAGACGGCGGGAGAGTCGACGTTGTCCAGGGTGTCCCGCTGCGTCAGCCAGGCCTCGGCGAGCTGCACCGGGGCCGGGACGCCGGTCGGGGCGCCTCCGGCGGGTGGCGTCGTCCGGCCACACCCCGGAGCGGCCGCCAGGAGGGCGGCGCCGAGCCACCAGGTGCGCGCCCCACTCATCGGGTAAACCGGAAGCCGAACCGCCCCCAGCTCCGATAGAACTCACGCTGAATGGGCCGTTCGCTGACGCCCTGGTACACCCGGTAGGGCTCGTTGGTCAGGTTCACCAGTTCCAGGAACGCGGCGGTCGTCGAGGTAATCCGCACGGTCCCCGAGAAGTCGAGCTGCAGGTGGTCGTCCACAATGAGGTCCTCGAGTGCTTCCTCCGGAGTCCCCTCGTCCCCCCCGAATTCGAGCACATAGTTGTCGTGGTAGTTGAGGCTGAACTGCCCGGAGAACGGCCCCTTCTCGTAACTGAGCGCGGTGTTGAAGACGTGCGGGGCCTGGCCCTGCAGCCGCGCCTCCCGGCCACCCGGCAGGTTGGTCTTCGAGTCGGTATACGTGTAGTTGGCGTAGATACCCAGGCCGTCGAACGGCTTGGGCAGCATCTGGAGCTGCTGCTGCACGGCCAGCTCCACGCCGGCGATGTGGCCCTTGTCACCGTTGCGGGGCTGCGTGGTCTCACCGCCCAGCTCGTTGTCTTCCGTGAAGAGAAAGATCGGGTCCTTGATGCGCTTGTAGAAGACCCCGGCGGAAATGACACCGATCCGCTGGTCGTAATGCTCCACCAGAAAATCCAGGTTGGTCGAGGTGGTCGGGTCCAGCGCGGGATTGCCGAGGGTGAGGTCCTCGTCATCCCGGAGCCGGTAGGGCAGCAGGTCCAGGAAGTTCGGTCGGGCCATCGCCGTGGTCACGGCTGCCCGCACGTTGGTCTGCGGCCCGACCCGGTACCGCACGTGCAGCGCGGGGAAGAACCGCCCGTAGTCCTTCTCGCCATGATGGGTGATCAAGGCCTCGGCGTCGGGATCGAACTCGAACCCGGTCGACCGGAACCGGGTGTGCTCGTAGCGCACCCCGGGAAGAACCATGAGGTCCGGGGTGATGTTGATCTCGCTCATCACGTATCCCGCCACCACCTTCTCGGTGAGGTCACCGTCGTTGGTGTCCTCCTCCAGGTGGGCCTCGGTTTCCAGAGAGGATCCGAACTGCCCGCCGAAATTCCGGACCTCGTCGGGAGTGGTGCTGAAGGGGATGTACTGGTAGTTCCCCGGTTCGTACCGATCCACCGGGAACGACTGGCCCACGTCCTGGCCCAGGACCACATCCGGCGAGCCGTCCGCCAGCCCCATCTCCACCGACACGAAGTCCTGCCACTTGTGCTTGTGCCGGTACTTGGCGCCGACCTTGAACTTGCCCGAGGCACCGCCGCCGAGGCCGAAGGGGAACGTGAGGTTGGCGGCGAACACCCGGTCGAGATTCGACCCGTAGCTCGTCTCGGGTTCGAACCCGTCGAACAGGTACGTCCCGCCGACGGCCGTGGCGTCGGGGTTGGCCTGGATCTGGTCCGGATCGCTCAGATCAGGGTTGAAGGCCACGTCCTCCTGCACGAAGAAGATCTCGTTGTCATAGGGCGTGTCCTGAATGGACCGGGTCAGGGTGGCGTGGTAATCCAGCCCGATGCCGTTGCCCAGCAGGTGGTCGCCGGCGAAGGTCAGGTTCCACGTCTTCTGCCGTTCCAGCCGGTTCTTGTGCCGGAATTCGAGCACGCCGTCCTCCACCACGTTCATGAATCGCCGGCGCTGCTCCTCGTCGCCCAGGTCGGAGTAGATCCCCGTCAGAGACAGGTTGGAGGTCGGGCTCAGGCGGTAGTCGAAGGTTCCGGTCGCGCCGATCCGCTCCCGCCACAGGACGTGGTGCCGCAGGTCCAGGAGTCCCAGGCCGTCGTCGTCCAGACCGGGATCGCCGACATCGTATTCCGACTCGGCGTCGTCCGAGCCGAAATTCCGGCGGCTGTACGAGCCCGAGAGCAGGAATCCGAACCGCCCGTCCGCCACCCGGCTGCCGTAGGTCAGGGCGCCATTGCCGGAGAAGTCCTCCCGGATCGGCGCGTAGCCGCCGGCCGCCTCGAGCGAGATGAGCGGCACATCGGGTGCCTTCTTGGTCACGAGATTGACCGACCCGCCGATGGCGTCGGCGTCCATGTCGGGCGTGATGGCCTTGGAGACCTCGATCGATTCCAGTACGTCCACCGGCACCGCGTCCAGCTCGATCTGGCGCTTCTCGGGCTCGGGTGAGGGAATCTGCTCGCCGTTGAAGGTCACCATGGTGTTCTGGGCCGCGCCGCCCCGGATCTGGATGTACCGTCCCTCGCCCTGGTCCCGCTCGACCGCGATGCCCGGCAATCGCTGCACGGCCTCCGGCGCCGACGCGTCCGGAAAGCGACCCATCTGATCCGACGCGACAATGTTCTGAATGTTGGCCGCGTTCTGCTGCCGGCTCAGTGCTTCGGCCTGGGTCTTGGCCCGAACGCCGAGCACCTGGATCTCCTCCAGCGCCACGGCGGCGATGCCCAACTGGAAGTCCGCCTGCGTGGTCTGCCCGGGCCCGACGGTCACCGCCTGGCTCTGCCGCTGCCGGCCGATGTAAGCGACCTCGATCGTGTCCGCCCCCACCGGCACGCGGGGCAGCACGTAATGGCCCTTCGCGTCGGTGACCGCGACCAGGGTCGAGCGCCGCAGCGTCACCCGCGCCCCCTCGAGGCCACGGTCACTTTCCGACTCCGTCACACGTCCCTGCACCCGCCCGATTCCCTGCGCGGCCAGCGGCACTGCCGCCACCAGGAGCGTGATCGCGACCAGGGCGAGCGGTCCGAGCGGCAGCAGCGATCGGAACAACGACAGCGCGTGCATGGCGTCTCCCTCCTCTGAGGCTGTTACAGGTGCCAGCGCTCCCTCGCGCGCGAGGCATCGTAGGCCGCCCGCGCGGCACGGACCGATTCCATCGTCGACACTTCGGCCACCGGAACATCCCACCAGCTCTCATAGCTGCCGACCCGCGCCTGCGGGTCGGTCTCCACGTGGATCACCGAGGTGCGATCCATCCGCCGGCCGTCGTCGAGCGCGCGCTCCAGCTCCGCGAGGCCCCGGACCCTGCGCACGCAGGCGCCGAGGCTCTCGGCGTTGGCCGCGAGATCGACCGGCAGGTGCGCGCCGTCCAGCTGCCCCGCCGCGGAGCGATAGCGGTATTCGGTGCCGAAGCCCTGGCTGCCGAGCGCCGCGGACAGCCCGCCGATCGACGCAAACCCGTGATTGTCGACCAGCACGACGGTGAGCTTGATCCCCTCCTGGACCGCGGTGACCAGCTCCGACGACATCATGAGCCACGAGCCATCGCCCACCATCACGTAGACCTCGCGGTCGGGAGCCGCCAGCTTGACGCCCAGCCCGCCCGCGACCTCGTAGCCCATGCAGCTGTAGCCGTACTCGACGTGGTAGCTCTTGGGGTCGCGCGCACGCCACAGCTTGTGCAGATCGCCCGGAAGGCTGCCGGCGGCGCATACCACGACGTCCCGTGGCCCGGCGGCTCGATTCACGGCGCCGATCACCTCGCCCTGGCTGGGCAGCGGCTCGTGCGCGGCACCGTAGATCCGCTCCACCTCGCGATCCCACTCCGCGTTGCAGCGTGCCGCGGCCTCCCGATACGCCGGGGCCACCGACCATCCGTCAAGAGCCGCGGCCAGCCGGCGGAGGGTGGCCCTGGCATCACCCACCAGAGGCATCGCGGCCTGCTTGTACGCGTCGAACTCGGTCACGTTGAGGTTGATGAACCGCACCGAGGAATCCTGAAAGGCCGTTCGGGAGGCCGTGGTGAAATCGCTGTAGCGGGTTCCGATCCCGATGACCAGGTCGGCCTCGCGGGCCAGCCGGTTGGCGCCCGGCGTGCCGGTCACGCCGATCGCACCGAGCGAGGACGGATGGTCGTAACGCAGCGCGCCCTTGCCGGCCTGGGTCTCACCGACAGGTATCCCGGTCGCCTCCACCAGAGCGGCCAGCTCAGCACTGGCCTCCGAGTAGATCACGCCCCCGCCGGCGATGATGAGCGGCCGGCGCGACGCCCGTATCAGCTCCACCGCTCGGCGGAGCGCCGCCTCGTCGGGGAGCGGGCGCGGGATGTGCCACACCCGGGGCTCGAACAGCTCCGCAGGATACTCGTAGGCCTCCGCCTGCACGTCCTGCGGCAGCGCGAGCGTCACCGCGCCGGTGTCGGCCGGACTGGTCAACACCCGCATCGCCTCGGGCGCGGAGGCGATGAGCTGCTCCGGTCGGGTGAGCCGGTCCCAATAGCGGGAGATCGGGCGAAAGGCATCGTTGACGGAAACATCCTCGGTGCTGCCGCTCTCGAGCTGCTGGAGCACCGACCCCACCCGCCTGGTGGCGAACACGTCGCCGGGCAGCAGGAGCACGGGGAGGCGGTTGATCGTGGCCCCGGCGGCGCCGGTGATCATGTTGGTGGCCCCCGGTCCCACCGAGCTGGTGCAGGCCAGCGTCTGCAATCGGTTGGTCATTCGGGCGTACGCCGCCGCCACGTGCACTTGCGCCTGCTCGTTGCGTGACTGGTAGTACCGCAGCTGCTCGGGCGGCTGCTGCAGGGCCTGGCCGATGCCGGCGACGTTGCCATGCCCGAAAATCCCGAAGACGCCCGCAATGAAGGGGCGCTCCACGCCGTCGCGCTCGGTCCGTTGCACCGCGAGGAACCGCACCAGCGCTTGGGCCAGCGTGAGCCGCTCGGTGCGTCGCGTCGGGCTCATGCGGAAGCCTCGGCTCCCGGTGTCAGCCTGGGGTCCGGGTCTTGTCCGGCCCACGCGCCGCGGATCCAGGCGTAGGTCGGGTCGTCGCTGAAGCCGAGCGAGCGCGTGGTCCCCGGCCCGGCAAGGACGTTCAGGTAGTACATGGAGAAATCGGGGGGTGCGGCGCACGGCCCATGGTAGCCGCGCGGCACCAGGAACACGTCACCGTCACGTACCATGACGGTCTCGTCCAGCGACCCGTCGGCGGTGTAGGTGCGATGCACCCCGAAGCCACCCGGTCCCGGGATCCGAAAGTAGTAGATCTCCTCCAGCCGGGCCTCGCCCGGCACCGCGTCGTCGTCATGCTTGTGCGGTGGATAGGACGACCAGTTGCCCGGCGGCGTGACCACCTCGACGACCACCAGCCGCTCCGCCACCGACGAGCCCGCGACGAACAGATTGCGGATGCGACGGGTGGCGCGCCCCGCACCCCGGATCTCGGCCGGCGTGACATCGGCCGGATACCGCCTGGGTACGAGCCGCGTAGCGGCCTCGGCCCACGGCAAGGCACACTCCCCGCCGCCACTGGTGATGGTGGCATCCGACCGGCTCGGCAGGTAGACGAAATCGCTGCTGCCTGCGAAGACGTCAGGCCGGCCCCGGAGCTCGAAGCGGTGACCCTCCACCTCGACGCGGCAGCCGCCTGACAGCGGCAGCACCAGCATCTCGCGGCTCCCGGTGCTTACCGCTCGCGTTTCGCCGGCAACCAGGCGGATCACGTCCAGTCCGGTATACCGCCAGCCGGCCAGTTCGGGCGTGATGCACACCGGATCCCGGTCCGTTGCGACGCTGCCGGCCGGCCAGTGCAGCGCGGATCTCACCCGTGCACCAGCTCGGCCGCGACGGCAACGGCCGCGGCGACATCGCCATCGGGTGGATAGAGGAGCGCGCGGCCGGCCACCAGCCCGCGCACTTGCGGCAGCCGGAGCGCGCGGCGCCAGCCCTCGAACACCTCGGCCGGCCGGCTACCCGGATCCCCGCCGAGCAGCAGCGTGGGCAGCGTGGTCGCGGACAGCACCCGCTCCATGTCGTCGGTGACGTGCACCTTGAGCCAGGTGTAGGCCGACGTATTACCCAGCCCGGAGGCGACGCTGATGACCTTGATGAGATCGTCCGGCTCCTTGGAGATCCGCACCGTGCCGTCGGGGTCGCGACAGGCGGGAAGCGGCTCGACCATCGCGAGCAGCTGCTGCTTGGCCAGGCTGGTGATCGCCCGGGCGCAGCCCTCCAGCGTGGCGGCCGTGCCCGGGTCGTTCAGCGCGAGCCGGAGGAGCATCTTTCCCCCGTCCAGGCCGCCGCGGGCAATCGCGTCCGGGTCATAGGCGGTGAACCGATCGTCGAGCTCCCACGTGGCGCCGGGGAGCCCGCCCCGGTTCATCGACCCGATCGCGACGCGCCGCTCGAGCGCGCCGAGCAGCAGGAGATCCTCGAGCACATCGGGCGCGGCGAGCACCCCGTCGACCTTCGGCTGGTCCAGCGCCACGAGCAGGCGCGCGAGCAGGTCGCGCCGATCGGCCATCGCCAGCGGATCGCTCCCGACCTTGAGTGC
>DATEJD010000349.1:0-8052 GCA_035278325.1 Gemmatimonadales bacterium
CCGGGCCCAGTCGCCGTGGCGCCAGACGCCGGGATAATGGTCGAAGTACGCGGCTCGGTAGCGCGATCCATCCGGATCGTCCCAGAACGCAACCGGCATGCTGGGAAACGGCCGAGTACACACCAGCTCGCCTTCCCGTTCGCGTGTCGGCCTTCCTTCGGGATCGAAGATCTCGACCGCCATACCCAGCCCGCGCATCTGGAGCTCTCCCGGCCATACGGGTCCTACCGGGTTCCCCAAGGCGAAACAGGAGATGATGTCCGTGCCACCGCTGATGCTGGCCAGGTGCAGGTCGCGCTTGATGGACGAGTAGACATAATCGAAGCTGTGCGAGGCCAGCGGGCTGCCGGTCGAGAGCACCGCGCGAAGGGCACTCAGGTCGTGGCTTCGGGCCGGCACCAGCCCTTCCTTTTCCGCCAGCGCGAGATATTTGGCGCTAGTGCCGAACACCGTGACCCGTTCCGCCGCCGCCATGTCCCACAGAATGGGCGTCGGCGAGAGCGGCGCGCCGTCGTAGAGCACTACTGTCGCCCCGGTAGCCAGGGCGCTCACCAGCCAGTTCCACATCATCCAGCCGCAGGTGGTGAAGTAGAAGACGCGGTCCTCGGGATCGATGTCGGTGTGCAGCACCAGCTCCTTGAGGTGCTGCAGCAGCGTGCCGCCGGCGCCGTGCACCATGCACTTGGGCAGCCCGGTGGTGCCCGAGGAGTACATGATGTACAGCGGATGATCGAACGGCAGGCGGACGTAGGTGGGAGCGTCGGGGCCGCGGTGCCGTTCCAGCAGGTGGTCCCAGCGAGCCGCGCCGGCCAGGCCCGCGAGGTCGGGGTTGGAATCGAGATAGGGCACCACGATCACGTGCTCGATGTCAGGCAGCCGCTGCCGGACCTCGCGGACCCGCGGCATGAGGTCGAGGGTCTTGCCGGCGTAGCGATAGCCGTCGGCGCAGACGAGCAGCCTGGGCCGGATCTGACCGAACCGGTCGAGCACCCCGTTGGCGCCGAAGTCCGGCGAGCAGGATGACCAGATCGCGCCCAGGCTTGCCGTGGCGAGCATGGCGATCACGGTCTCGGGCAGGTTGGGGAGGAACCCGGCGACCCGGTCGCCGGGGCCGACGCCCGACGCCGCGAACGCCGCCGCGGCCGCGGCCACCTCGCGCCGAAGCTCCCGATGGCTGAGGGCCCGCTGCCGTCCGCGCTCGTTCCAGAACACCAGTGCATCACTGTCGCCGCCGTGGCGGAGCAGGTTCTCGGCGAAGTTGAGTCGAGCGCCCTCGAACCACCGCGGTCCGAGCGTCGGGTCGGGGGGCGCCATTCGTTCCAGACCCACCGCTACCCGGTCCCACGCCTCCCGCCCATCACGTTCCTCCGCGATCACACCCGTGAAGCGCCACACCTCCGGCCAGAACGCATCCGGCCGGGCCACCGACCAGGCGTACAGCGACGGCACGTCCCATACCTCGCCTGCCCCTTCGGGCCGGGCCAGGCGCACCTGCGCGAGGAAGCGGGTGAGGTTGGCCCGCGCGACCCGAGCCCGATCCGGCGACCAGATGGGCGCCGTCATGCGCTAGCCACAGGGGGCACGGAACCGGTCGCTCCGTGCCCCCTGGTGGTCTCGCGGTTGGACTCGTGCGTCACGCTCAGGTCGTCGGCGGGTTGAATTGAGCGTGCTGCGCGTCGAGCCAACTCTTGTGGTAGTTCGGGTCTTCGATCGAGGTGGCCTGCACCGCCACCTTGAGCGGGCGGAAGCTGTCCATCATCACCGCGAGCTCGTCCGTGTATTTGGCGCCGATGCTGGCTTCGGCTCGGCCCGGATGGGGCCCGTGCGGAATGCCGTCCGGATGATGGGTGATGCTGCCGAACTCGATGCCTTTCCGGCTCATGAATTCGCTCGACGCGTAGTAGAGCACCTCGTCCGAGTCCACGTTGCTGTGGTTGTAGGGCGCGGGCACCGCCTCGGGATGGAAGTCGTACGGCCGCGGGCAGAAGCTGCACACGACGAAGCCATCGCCCTGGAAGGTCTGGTGCACGGGCGGCGGCTGGTGAACCCGCCCGACGATGGGCTCGAAATCGTAGATGTTGAACGCCCAGGGATAGAAGTAGCCGTCCCATCCGACCACGTCGAATGGGTGGTGGTCCAGGATGATCTCGTTCAGGCCGTCGTACTGCTTGACCAGGATCCGGAAGTCGCCCCGCTCGTCGTGGGTGCGGAGCGCGCTGGGCCGGCGGATGTCCCGCTCGCTGTATGGAGCGCCCTCGATGAGCTGGCCGAATTCATTGCGGTACCGCTTGGGCCAGCGCACGTGGCCCCGACTCTCCATCACGAGGAGCTTGGTCGGGTCCGCCGACAGGTCCAGGCGCCAGCGATGCATGATGCCGCGGTGGATGACGAGGTAGTCACCCTCGCGGTAGGGAAGGTCGCCGAAGACGGTCTCGAGCGTGCCGGTGCCCTTGGCCACGTACACCAGCTCGTCCGCCTGCGCGTTGCGATAGAAATGGGCGTCGTTCTCGTCCGGCTCGACGTACAGCATCGCGATGTCCTGGTTGAACAGGAGCGGGATGCGGTCCAGGGTGGGGCTGCCGCCGCGCTTGACCTGCGAGGTGCGGAAATGGCGGTGCCGAAGCGTCTGGTCGGGATCGGCCTCGTATTTGACCTCGCGCAGCCGGCGCACGCTCTTCACGGTGGTGGGCGGATGGGTGTGGTAGAGGAGCGACGAGGTCCCCGTGAACCCCTCGTGCCCCATCAGCTCCTCCGCGTACAGCCCTCCGTCGGGCCGGCGGAACGCGATGTGCCGCTTGCGGGGGATCTGGCCGAGGGTGTGGTAGATGGGCATGTGGATCTCCGATCAGACGGAAGGACGGACAGACGGAAGGACGGAAGGACCGGCGATGCAGACCCTGCCGGAGGCGGCGGATTCCTCGGGGTCAGCTTCATTGTGCCGAGCGCAGGCGTTGCCGGTCGTTCCGTCCTTCCGTCTTTCCGTCCTTCCGTCTTTCGTCACAAATTCCCCCTCGCCGCCTGCTCTCGCTCGATCGCCTCGAACAGTGCGCGGAAGTTCCCCTTGCCGAAGCTCCGGGCCCCCTTCCGCTGGATGATCTCGTAGAAGACGGTGGGCCGGTCCTCGACGGGACGGGTGAAGATCTGGAGCAGGTAGCCGTCCGGGTCCCGGTCGACCAGGATACCGAGCGAGGCGAGCACGTCCACCGGCTCGTCGATCTTCCCGACCCGCGCCTGCAGCTCGTCGTAGTAGGTCGTCGGCACGGTGAGGAACTCGACGCCGCGGTTCCGCAGCGCGGTCACGGTCGCGATGATGTCATCCGTGGCGAGCGCCATGTGCTGGACACCCGGACCCTGATAGAACTCGAGATACTCGTCGATCTGCGACTTCTTCTTTCCGGGCGCCGGCTCGTTGATCGGGAACTTGATCCGATCGTTCCCGTTGGCCATGACCTTCGACATGAGCGAGCTGTACTCGGTCGAGATGTCCTTGTCGTCGAAGGTGAGCAGGTTGCGGAAGCCCATCACGTCGGCGTAGAACTGAACCCACACGTTCATCTTGCCCAGCTCGACGTTGCCGACGCAGTGGTCCACGTACTTGAGGCCGACCGGCGCGGGCTGATAGTGGGGCGAGGTCGGGCGGAAGCCGGGCATGAAGAGCCCGCGGTAGCCGCGACGCTCCACCAGGGAGTGGATGGTGTCGCCATAGGTGCGGATGGCCGCGATCACGATCTCGCCGTCGTCGTCCCGCAGCACCCGCGGCGCCAGCACCGAGGTGGCCCCGCGCTCCACCGCCCGGGCGTGTGCCTCCCTGGCATCGTCCACCCACAGCGCCAGGTCCCGCACCCCGTCACCGTGCCGGTAGATATGGTCGGCCATGTAGCGGGCCTCGTCGGAGAGATCCGGCCGGATCGGGGTGGTCAGCACGAACCGGATCTTATCCTGCTGGAGCAGATAGCTCGCGCGGTCCCGAACGCCCGTCTCGGGCCCCCGGTAGCCCACCAGCTGGAAGCCGAACGCGGCCCGGTAGTAGACGCTCGCCTGCCGGGCGTTCCCCACCCAGAACTCGATGTAGTCGGTGCCGTTGATGGGAAAGGTGTCGCCGGTGGTGGCGGGGGCGGCCAGGGTGTCGGTCTGCATGCGTCCTCCGGAGCGTGGAAGCGACTCAACCGAAAGATATCCAGGGGCTTACCCCGCCGCCACGCGCGGTGACCCCGGTCTTTGCGCTCCCTGTCGTCGACCGCTATGTTGTGAGAGGAATTTGAGATACGTGTCCGGCGGGAAGCAGGGACAGCATGCAAGGCCATGACATCATAGTGATCGGTTTTTCGGCCGGGGGCATCGAGCCCCTGTTGCAGCTCGTCGCAGACCTGCCCTCGGATCTGCCCGCCGCGGTGTTCGTTGTGCACCACTTCCCCGCGCATAGTGTCAGTGCCCTCCCCAACATCCTGGCTCGGGTGTCAGAGCTCCCGGTGCGCAACGCCAGGGACCGCGACGCCGTGGCCACCGGCCACATCTACGTGGGCCGGCCGGATCGCCATCTGCTCCTGATGCCCGGATTGGTCCGGCTCACCCGCGGCCCCCGGGAGCACGGGAACCGGCCGGCGCTCGATCCATTGTTTCGGAGCGCGGCTCGAAGCTACGGATCGCGGGTCATCGGGGTGGTCCTGTCTGGCACGCTGGACGATGGAACGGTGGGCCTGCACGCGATCAAGTCGGCGGGTGGGCTGGCGGTGGTCGAGGACCCCGAGCAGGCGGCCTACCCCGGAATGCCCAAGAGTGCGGTGGACCACGTGGAGGTGGACTACGTGGCCTCCGCGGCCGAGCTCGGCGGCCTGCTTACCCGGCTCACCCGTGAGCCCGCCCTGCCGCCAGCCTCGGTGGCCCCCGGCGACCTCGACCCCGAGCTCGACCCGGATCAACCGGAGCCCGCGGTGGTCGGCACGGCGGCCCTGCGGAGGAGCACCCTGCCCGGTATTCCGTCCACGCTGACCTGCCCTGAGTGCGGCGGCCTGCTCTTCGAGGAGGAGGAGGCCGATCTCCTCCACTTCCGATGCCACGTCGGCCACGCGTATAGCGAGGAGACGCTCATGTCGGTCCAGGCCCACGCGCTGGAGAGCGCGCTGTGGGCCGCGGTGCGCGCCCTCGAAGAAAAGGCGGAGCTGGGCCGGCGGCTGGCGGAGCGTGCCCAGGCGCGCGGCTGGAACACGTCCGCCAAACGGTTCGAGCATGCGGCCCGGGACGCCGAGAAAGGCTCGAGCATGATCCGCGACACTCTGCTCAATGGCCCGGTCCGGCAGGCGCTCGAGGCACCGGTCGAGGAGGACGAGCCCGAAGCCGAGCGCCGGGCGGCGGCGGTGCGCTCCGGCGGGCCTCACGGTGGATGACGGTGCTGCGCTCGACGGCCAGTCCCCCAATCCCTGCCCACTGGGTGGTGGCGATCTCGACGTCCGCCGGCGGCATTGCCGCGCTGCATACCATGCTCACGGCGTTCCCGCCTTCGCTCGCCGCGGCGGTCCTGGTGGTCCAGCACCTGCTGCCCAATCGCGACAGCCACCTGGTCGAGGTCCTGCGCTGGCATTCCCGGCTGAAGGTGACCCAGGCGCACGCGTCACAGCGGCTGTGGCAAGGCACCGTCTACGTGGCGCCGCCTGACGCCCATCTCATCGTGGGAATTGACCGCCGGCTCGAACTGTCCCACCTTCCGCCCGTGCATTACTGCCGTCCATCCGCCGATCGCCTCTTCGAGTCGCTCGCGTCGGCCATCGGTCCCGGCGCCGTCGCCGTCGTACTCACGGGCTTCGGCAGCGATGGCGCGACCGGGGCCCAGTCGGTGCGCCGGTCGGGCGGCACCGTCATCGTGCAGGACCCGGTCACCGCGGCCTTCGGCGACATGCCACGGGCGGCGTTGCGAGCCGGGGCGGTGGACCATATTCTCCCGCTGGCTGCCATCGCCCCGATGGTCACCGAGCTGGTCTCCTCGGGAGAGCCGGCATGAGCAAGTCCAAGCCACGCGTGGGTGATATCGCCCTCCCGGAAGACTCCAAGAGCCTGGCCGAGTTCGAGGCCCTCCTCGCGTATCTCAAGCAGAGCCGCGGGTTCGACTTTACCGCGTACAAGCGGTCGAGTCTGATGCGCCGGGTATTGGTGCGGATGCAGACGATGGGGGTCAAGGGCTTCGCCACCTACCTCGACTTCCTCCAGGTGGATCCGGAGGAGTTCACCCGCCTGTTCAACACGATCCTGATCAACGTCACCAGCTTCTTCCGCGACCCGGCCAACTGGGACGTGCTACGCGAGGCGGTGATCCCTCGGCTGGTCGGCTCGCCCGACAGCGCCGAGGCGATCCGGGTCTGGAGCGCGGGATGCGCGTCGGGCGAGGAGGCGTACTCCATCGCCATACTCCTGGCCGAGGCGATCGGGCCGGACGCCTTCCGCGACCGGGTGAAGATCTACGCCACGGATGTGGATGAGGAGGCGCTCAACCAGGCCCGACACGCCGTGTACGGCCCGCGTACGTCGGAGGATGTCCCCGCGCCCCTGCTGGAGAAGTACTTCGACCGCCAGGACGACCGCTACATGTTCAACAAGGAGCTGCGGCGGTCGGTCATCTTCGGCCGGCACGACCTGATCCAGGATGCGCCGATCTCGCGGGTGGACCTGCTCATCTGTCGCAACTGCCTCATGTACTTCAATACCGAGGCGCAGGCGCGGATCCTGGCGCGGTTCCATTTCGCGTTGGTGCCCAGCGGCGTACTTTTCCTGGGCAAGGCGGAGACGCTGCTGGCCCAGAGCGCCACGTTCGAGCCTGTGGATATCAAGCGCAGGCTGTTCATCAAGGCGGATCGTCAGTTGGAGAACCGTCATCTGACCTTTGCCCCCCCGAACGGCTACGATCGGGCACGCCATCTGCGCGAGGTCGCCAGCGACACGAGTCCGGTGGCCCAGCTCGTGGTCGATGCCGACGGCCTGGTCGTGCAGATGAACCAGCCGCTGCGCACGATGTTCGGCCTCAGCCCCCGCGACACCGGCCGTCCGCTGCAGGACCTCGAGATCTCCTACCGCCCCTTCGAGCTGCGCTCCTGCATCGAGCGGGCCTATATGGAGCGGCGCCCGGTGAGCGCCGTCGACGGACGCTGGACCGGCCCCGGCAGCCAGGTGACCTTCCTCGAGCTCTCGGTGGTGCCGCTGCTCGACACCAGCGGCATGCCGCTGGGCGTGAGCGTGTACTTCATCGACGTGTCCCGGCAGCGGCAGCTCCAGGAGGAGGTTCACCGCTCGGGGCAGGAGCTGGAGACGGCGCTCGAGGAGCTCCAGTCGACCAACGAGGAGCTGGAAACCACCAACGAGGAGCTCCAATCCACCGTGGAGGAGCTGGAGACCACCAACGAGGAGCTCCAGTCGACCAACGAGGAGCTGGAGACCATGAATGAGGAGCTCCAGTCCACCAACGAGGAGCTCCAGACCATCAACGAGGAGGCCCGCGAGCGCGGCGATCAGCTCGGCGAGCTCAACAGCTTCCTCGAGTCCATTCTGACCTCGCTCCGGAGCGCCGTGGCCGTGGTCGACCGCGATCTCCACGTCCGCAAGTGGAGCCGGAGGGCGGAGGACCTGTGGGGCCTCCGCGCCGATGAGGTGGTCCAGAAGAACTTCCTCAACCTGGACATCGGACTGCCGGTGGAGCGGCTCCGGTCGCCGATTCGCGCCTGCCTGGCCGGCGAGGCGGAGTTCCTGGACCTGACGCTGGACGCCACCAATCGCCGGGGTCGGGCGATTCACGTGCGGGTGACGTGCACCCCGCTGAGCGCGACGCCGACCGAGAGCGCGCGCGGGGTCATTCTCGTGATGGAGGAGCTGGACGGGCGGCCCTGAGGCTGCCAGCCGGTTCGTGAGGGTAGCGGTGAACGCAGAGCAATTCGCGAAGCGCATCGACGACATGCGCAGACGCGTGCAGGATATCGAAGGGCGCGAAGGGGTTCCGGAAGCCGCGGTGCGGGAGCTGCTGCTGGCGGTCGAGGAGCTTCGTGTCGCGGAGGAGGAGCTGCGCCAGCAGAA
>DATEJD010000350.1:0-3582 GCA_035278325.1 Gemmatimonadales bacterium
CATGGCTCCTTCGCTTCGCTCAGGAGGACGCGGGCCCGATAGGATGACGCGGGCCCGACAGGATGACGCGGGTCCGGCCCGTCCCTACTTGGCCGAGGCCTCGACGATCTTCGGCGCCTGCTCCGTGAACGAGTAGCTCCCCTTGGGACACTTGACGGCCGGATTGGTCGGCGAGAACACGCCCGCCGGGTTCTCCTTCCACAGCCACACGTGCAGATCGTAGTGATGCAGCCCCTTGGGTTGAAGCGGCTCGTGCCCTTCCATCGGGCCTTGCAGCTCCTGGCCGAAGATCGAGGGGCGTGTGCCCGCGGCCACTTCGGTCGGCACGAACCACTCCGCCGCGGCGAGCTGGAGCCGGTCGCCGTGCGGCTCGTAGATCAGCACCTGCGGCTTGGCCGGATCGAGCTTGGGCCCAATGGTCTGCAGGTTGAGGAAGTGCACGCCCATCCCGCCGGGGGTATAGTGCATGTGCCCCTCGGTGCCCTGCTTGTACTCCACACAGGCCAGGGTCGAGAAGTACCCGTCGTGAATCGCGACGATCGGGTCCTGGTACTTCTCCAGTCCGGCTCGCGCCTGCTGCAGCTCGGGGGACAGCTTTGCCGACGCGGCGTAGCCCTTGCCGGTCTGCGCCGAGGCGGACGACCAGGTTCCGAGGACCGCCGCACCGGCGAGAACCTGGGTCACGAGGCCGAGACATCGCCAGGCCGGGACGCGCATGAGAGTTCCTCGATGTGAAGGATGCGCTACGGTGCGAACCGGTACCGGATTCGTCAAGTAGACGGCCACTCTGGCGTCCATCCGCGCCGCGCGCCAGATTCCGGTCTCGATCCACCCGGCGGACTCCGTTCCCAGCTCATTCGACGCTCTTGCCGACGCCTTGCGCGACCGCTACGTGCTCGAGCGCGAGCTCGGCCATGGCGGCATGGCAACCGTCTACCTGGCACACGACCCCCGGCACAACCGCCGCGTCGCGGTCAAGGTGCTGCATGCGGAGCTCGGCGCCTCGCTCGGGCCCGAACGGTTCCAGCGCGAGATCCACCTCGCCGCTCAGCTCCAGCATCCGCACATCCTGCCGTTGCACGACTCGGGCGAGGCCGCCGGCTTCCTCTATTACGTCATGCCGTACGTGGAGGGTGAGTCGCTCCGGCAGCGGCTCGCGCGCGAGGGCGAGCTGCCGGTCGCCGAAGCGGTGCGGCTGCTCGAGGAGATCGTCGAGGCGCTGGCGTACGCGCATTCGCGGGGCGTAGTCCATCGCGACATCAAGCCCGACAACATCCTGCTCACGGGTAATCCGTCGCGCGATCGAGGCTCCTCCGGCCGTGGCCACGCGCTGGTGGCCGACTTCGGCGTCGCCAAGGCGGTGAGCGCCGCGGGCGACGACCCCGCGCTCACCTCCACCGGTCTCGCGCTCGGCACGCCGCGATACATGGCCCCCGAACAGGTCACGGCCGATCCGCACCTCGACCACCGGGTGGACATCTACGCCGTCGGCGTGATGGCGTACGAGATGCTGAGCGGGACACTGCCGTTCCCCGGTACCACGCCGCAGGCCGTGTTCGCGGCGCAGGCTACCCAGCAGCCGACCCCGATCGAGCAGCTCCGGCCCGGCGTGCCGCCGCTGCTGTCACAGACACTCGCCAAGTGCCTCGCCGCGCGCCCGGCCGACCGGTGGCAGAGCGCCGAGGAGCTGCTGGCTCAGCTCGAGCGAGTACGGGGGTCGGGCGAGGGGACGGTACCGACGCCGGTGGCCTCCGCGGCTGCTTCGGCACCATCCATCTGGCCCCGACGGGCGATCGCCTGGGGCATCGCCGCCGCGCTGGTCATGATGGCCGCGGTCGCCGCGTTCCTGGCCACCGGACACCCGGAGGGTCCGCTTCGTCTCGGCGTTCGAAGCCCGCTCACGGTGGATCCCGGAGTGGAAGCCGATCCCGCCGTGTCGCCCGATGGGCAGTTCGTCGCCTACGCGGCCGGCTCGCTGAACGCGTCACGCATCTACGTGCGGCAGATAGACGGCGGACGGCCGGTCGCGGTGGCGCCCGAGCTGCCAGGCCCCGAGCGGCTGCCCTACTGGTCTCCCGACGGCAAGCGGCTGGCGTTTCGCTCCGCCCGCGGGCTCGAGCTGGTACCCGCGCTGGGAGGCACCGCCAAGGTACTGGTGCCGCGCGAGGGTGCCACGGTGCTGCTCCCGGGTCCATGGTCGCCCGACGGCAAGCGGGTGGCGTTCGCCCGGTCCGACTCGCTGTTCACCATCCCGGTCGACGGAGGCGCGCCCACACTGCTGGCCGCGGGCGGGGATATGCACTCGTTCGCGTGGTCGCCCGACGGCCGCTGGGTGGCCATGGTCAGAGGCAACCGGCAGTCGGTGGATCCAGATGTCCAATGGTTCTTCGGAAACCTGGGACAGAGCGCCGTCTGGCTAGTGCCCGTACGCGGTGACGGAGCGCCGGCGCGCCTCACCGATGACCGCTCATTTCATGCGAGCCCGGTCTGGCTGCCGGGGAGCCGCAGCTTGCTGTTTCTCTCGAACGCGGAGGGCGGGCTCGACGTTTACCGGCTCGCTCTCCGGTCGGGCCGGCCCGAGGGGCCGCCCGACCGGATCACGACCGGGCTCAACGCGCACGCCATGAGCATGGACGCGAGCGGGCGTCGACTGGCGTACGCGGTGTTCACCGAGCAATCCAATGTCTGGTCGCTCCCGATTCCCGACCGGCCGCCTGTCGGGCTCGCGGGGGCCATGCAGGTGACGCAGGGCACTCAGATCGTCGAGTCGTTCGACTTCTCGCCCGATGGGCGCTGGCTTGCCTTCGATTCGGATCGGTCGGGGGTTTCACAGATCTATCGCATGCCGCTGGCGGGCGGAGAGCCGGAGCAGCTCACCGATGACTCGAGCGCCACGTTCTGGCCCAAGTGGTCGCCCGACGGCAGCGAGATCGCGTTCCATTCCTTCCGCGAGGGCGGGCGCCGGCTGTTCACGATGGCGGCGGACGGGAGTCGCCGCATCGCGCTCCAGACGGGCCCCGGTGACGCGCGGTCGGTCAGCTGGAGCCGCGACGGCCGAGGGTTGTTCTACCTGCAGGACTTCGACAGTCCGGAGGCCTCGATCGACTTCCTTCCGCGCAGCGCGGCAGGCAAGTGGGGGCCGCCCACCACGCTGCTCCGCATCGACGCGCTTCCCACCGAGCAGGCGCCCGACCGGCGGTGGCTCGCCTTCGGGAGCGATAGCGGCCTCATGCTCGTCACCCCGCGGGGCGACTCGCAGCACGTGGTGGTGCCGGGCAGCTACCGCTCCCGCGGGCTCCGCGGCACGTACGTGGCCTGGTCGGCGGATGCCCGGACGCTCTACTACCTGGCGCTGGACTCGCTCGACCACGCCAGCATCTGGGCGGTCGACCCCGCGACCGAGAAGCGCACCCTGCTGGTCCGCTTCGACGACCCGGTGCACGAGTGGCACCGGTACGGGTTCGGGGCGTTCCGGGGGCGGTTCTATCTTACGCTGGGGGATCGGGAGAGTGATCTGTGGACGACGACGGTGAGCAGTGAGCGGGGGGAGTCACCCTGAGCGAAGTGAAGGGGGCATGCGTT
>DATEJD010000351.1:0-6359 GCA_035278325.1 Gemmatimonadales bacterium
CCCTCCCCCTCGCGCGCTCAGCCCCACCCCGCACCTCGATTGTCCTCGATCGCTCCCTGCGGCTGCTTCATTCCGGGTACAGCAGAAACGGCCGCCGGCGCTCCAGGAAGCGCTGGATGTCGGCGGCCCATCCCGCCACGATGGTGGCCGGCTCGGTACCGGCCTCGAGCGACTCCCGGAGCGTCGGGCCGCCGGCGAGCCGGTCGAAATGCTTGGGAATCCAACCGAAGTGATGGCCGGAGGCGGCGCGGACCGCCGCGAGCAGGTATACCGCCGTCGCGGTCGGGTCGTAGCGCTTCCGGTCGGTCAGCTCGAGGCGGATTCCGTGGACCAGGGTGTCGGCGTACTTCCCGTCTCCGGGCGCCCTGGGGGTGAAGGTCACACCGTGGAACCGCACCCCGGGAAGGTGCGCACCGCGCACCCGCGCGAGGACCGCGGTCGTGTCGAGCCACGGGGCACCCACCTGCATGAACGCCGCACTGGTTCCCCGGCCGACGCTCAGGTTGGTGCCCTCGAACAGGCACGTCCCGGGATAGTGGTACAGCGCCTCCAGCGACCGAAGGTTCGGACTCGGCGGGATGAACGGCAGGCCGGTATCGTCGAGCGCCGCGGCGCGCTGCCAGCCCGCAACCGGCACCACGCGCAGATCGGTCGCGAGACCGAGATCGGCCCGGGCCAGCCGCGCCAGCTCGGCCAGGGTCATCCCATAGCGCATCGGCACCGCGAGCTGCCCGACCGGCGTCCGGTAAGCCGGATCGAGCACGTTGCCCTGCACCACTCCGCCGATCGGATCGGGCCGGTCCAGCACCACCACGGGAATGCCGCGGCCGGCCGCCGCCCGCATCACCTCGACCGTGGTGAACAGGTAGGTGTAGTAGCGCGCGCCCGCGTCTTGCAGGTCGACCAGCAACAGGTCGATTCCGGCGAGCATCGTGTCGGTAGGTGCCGTACTTCGCCCGTAAAGACTGTAGATTGGAAGACCGGTGGCCGAATCGACGGACGAGGCGACCGCGGCGCCTGGCTCGGCCGCGCCGCGGAATCCGTGCTCGGGACTGAACAGCGCCACGAGCCGCACCCCGGCCGCCTGCAATCGCGCCACATCGCTGATTCCCTGGGCATCCACGCCGGCCTGGTTGGTCACCAGCCCGACCCGGCGGTCCCGGACGATGGCCGTGCTGTCGGCCAGCAGGACGTCGATGCCCGGGCGCACCGCCTCCGACCGCGTCGCCGACACCTGCGCCGACCGCGGGTGCGGGCCGCAGCCGGCCAGCCACTCGCACAGCACCAGCACGACGAGCCTTCTGTGCACCTTAGGTACCTCGCCCCGGTAGTGATCCTGCTCGGCGCCTGTGCCCGGACCTCGGGTCTGGCCACGCCGGCCCCGATTCCGTCCGCGCCCACGGTGGGCCCCGAGACGGACGTGACGACGCTGCTCGGCGAGCTCTCGGTCCGCGACAAGATCGCGCAGCTCGTGATGCCGTGGATCCCCGGCACCTACGCCGCGTACGACGACAGCGGCTTCGAGCGCGCGGAGGCCTGGGTCGACTCGCTGCACATCGGCGGCGTGATCGTGTCGATCGGATCACCGCTCGACGTCGCGGCCAAGCTGAATCGGCTGCAGCGGCGCTCGACCCTGCCGCTCCTCGTCGGGTCCGATTTCGAGGGCGGCACCAGCCTGCGCCTCAACGGCGGGACGCTGTTTCCACCCAATATGGGCCTGGGCGCCACCGGGAGCGACAGCGCCGCGTACGACCTGGGCCGGATCACCGCGCTGGAAGGGCGCGCGGTGGGCGTCCAGCTCGCGTTCGCGCCGGTGGCCGACGTGAACAACAACCCGGCCAATCCGATCATCAACACCCGCGCGTTCGGCGAGGACCCGGCGCAGGTGGGCCGCATGGTTGCCGCCGAGGTGCGGGGCCTGCAGGACTTCGGGATGCTCGCCACCGCCAAGCACTTTCCCGGACATGGCGACACCGGCACCGACTCCCATCTGGCGCTGCCGGTGATCACCTCCTCCTGGGCTCGGCTCGACTCCGTGGAGCTGGTCCCGTTCCGCGCCGCGATCCGGGCCGGCGTGGACGTCGTGATGTCGGCCCACATCGCGCTGCCCGGACTCGATTCGGGAATGATCCGGCCCGGCACCGTGGCGCCCAACATCCTGACCGGGATCCTGCGCGATTCGCTGGGCTTCAAGGGGATGATCGTCACCGACGCGCTCAACATGGCCGGCGTGGCCGACGCCTACGGCGCCGAGGCCGGGGTACGTGCGTTCATCGCCGGGGCCGACCTGCTGCTCCAGCCCGCCGACCCGCGCGCGACCATCGACGCCATGGAGCGGGCGGTCGCCAGCCGGCAGATCTCGCTCGAGCGGCTGGACGCGTCGGTCCGGCGGGTACTCGAGGCCAAGCGGGCGCTGGGCCTGTTCGCCCGGCGCACGGTCCCGCTCGACAGCATCCCCGCGATCGTGGGGAGCGCCGCGTTCCAGGCCGACGCGGCGGCGATCGCGACGCGATCCATCGTCATGGTGAAGGACTCGGCGGGCGTGATCCATTCGATGACCAGCCGGCCGCCGGTGACGCTGGTGACCTATGCCGAGGAAGAGAATCGCGTGGTGGGCCTCGCCCTGGCGGCGGAGCTCCGGTCGCAGGGCTTTCCGGTCGCGATGACGCGGCTCTGGCCGTCGAGCGGCCAGGCCAGCTACGACTCGGTCACCGCGACGCTCCGGCGGCCGGGCGTGGTCCTGTTCGCCGCGGCCGACCGCCCGACCGCCGGACGCGGAACGATCGGGCTTCCGGCCGCGCTCATGGCCCTCATCGCCCGCACCGCCCGGGAGCGGGCCACCGTGCTGGTGTCGCTCGGCAACCCGTATCTCATCGCGAGCCTCCCCGAGGTCGGCTCGTATCTGATCGGCTGGCGCTCGAACGCCCTCACCGAGCAGGCAGTCGCCCGGGCGCTCGCCGGCGCCGCGCCCATCACGGGGCGGCTGCCGATCGCGATCCCGCCGAAGTATGCGCGCGGGTGGGGGCTGCAGCGGCATGTGCCCTGACTCGGAGTCACCCTGAACGCAGCGAAGGGGGCATGACCGGACGCATGCCTCCTTCGCTTCGCTCAGGATGACTCCGGGTGACTCCGGAATCCTCCCTCATTCCGAGGACCGCTGATGCATCTCGCCTTCTCAGACTGGCTCATCATCCTGCTGTACTTCGTCGCATCGGCCGCGATCGGTCTGGCCTACACTCGCAAGGCCAGCCAGTCGCTCGACGAGTACTTCGTCTCGGGTCGGGCGCTGCCCTGGTGGCTCGCGGGCACCTCGATGGTCGCGACGACCTTCTCGGCGGACACGCCGCTGGTCGTGTCCGGTCTGGTGGCACGCTACGGGGTCGCGGGCAACTGGCTGTGGTGGAACGGCGCGATCTCGGGGATCCTGACGGTCTTCTTCTTCGCCCGGCTCTGGCGCCGAGCCGGCGTGCTCACCGACCTCGAGTTCGCCGAGCTCCGCTACGGCGGAACGCCGGCCGCGGCACTCCGCGGGTTCCGCGCGCTCTATCTGGCCCTGCCCATCAACCTGATCATCATGGGCTGGGTCACCCGGGCGATGGTGACGGTGCTGGAGATCTCGCTGGCCATCGACCCGTGGAAGGCCGCGATCCTGCTGTTCGCCATCACCGCGGCCTACACGATCTTCTCCGGTCTCTGGGGCGTGGTCGTGACCGACACCTTCCAGTTCGTGGTGAAGATGGGCGGCGTCATCGTGCTCGCGGTGATCGCGGTGAACTCGGTGGGCGGACTCGACGCGGTGGCCAAGGCCGCGGAGGCCCATTTCGGCTCGCACGAGGCCGCCTTCGGCGTGCTGCCGCCAACCGACAAGGCCTGGCTGCCGGTGTCCACGCTGCTGGTGTTCCTGTCAGTGCAATGGTGGGCGGCCTGGTATCCCGGCGCCGAGCCGGGTGGCGGCGGCTACGTGGCCCAGCGGATCCTCGCCGCCAAGGACGAGCGCCATGGGCTGTTGGCCACGCTGTGGTTCAACATCGCCCACTACGCCCTCCGCCCCTGGCCCTGGATCATCGTGGGCTTCGTGGCCCTGATCCGGTACCCCGGCCTCGCCAACCCGGAGGAAGGCTACGTCCGCGTGATGGTGGACGTGCTGCCGTCGCCCTTGCGCGGCCTGCTGGTGGCCACCTTCGCCGCGGCATACATGAGCACGATCGGCACCCACCTCAACTGGGGTGCCTCGTACCTGGTGAACGACGTCTACCTGCGGTTCATCAAGCCGGGCGCGAGCGACCGCGCCCGCGTCATGGCCTCGCGGGTGGCCACCATCGTGCTGATGCTGCTCTCGCTGGTGGTGATGGCCTACCTCAAGAGCGTCGAGCAGGGCTGGAAGATCCTCATCGGGCTCGGCGCGGGCACCGGGCTGGTGTTCATCCTCCGGTGGTACTGGTGGCGCATCAACGCCTGGTCCGAGATCAGCGCGATGGCGGCGTCTTTCGTGACCTCGATCGCGCTCCACCTGTATGGGGTCGACTCGGCCAACACCTCCAGCTTCGACTACGCCAAGGCCATGCTGATCACTACGGGAGTCACTACGGCGGTATGGCTCGCCGTGACCCTGCTGACCCAGCCGGAGTCGGAGGCGGTCCTCGATCGGTTCTATCGCCGGGTCAGGCCCGGTGGGCCGGGGTGGCGCCGGGTGGCCAGCCGGCTGGGCTTCGGACGGGACCGGATTCCTGGTGGTGCCTTGAGTTGGGTCAACTGGGTGGCGGGGGTAACGGCGGTCTATGCAGCGGTGTTCGGGGTGGGGGAATTCCTCACTGGAAGCCCCGCCCGCGGGTGGCTCGAATGCCTCATCGCGGTTGGGGCTTTCTTGTTGATTCAGCGTAACTTGCGTGCGGATGAGCGGATTGTGGCCAACGTTGACACCGGCCTCGATCCCCGGTTACAATTGGACCCGGGAGAGTAGTTCACCAGTCGCCGTTGGTACGGAAGGAGCAGCGCATGAGCATCGAACAGCAGGCCCCGGCAGGCGGGTTCAATCTGGCCCTCAGCGCTCGGGCGGCTGAAGAGGTGCAGAAGTTCATCGCCCAGGAGCAGGTCCCGCTGGACACGGCCGGCCTCCGGGTCAGCGTGCTGCCGGGTGGCTGCTCGGGGTTCAAGTACAGCCTCAACATCGAAGAGCGCGCGCTGGATGATGATCTGGTCCAGGAAGTGAACGGCGTCCGCGTGTTCGTGGACGGATTCAGCGCTCAGTACCTGACCGGCGTCACCATCGACTACGTCTCGTCCATGCAAGGGTCGGGGTTCACGTTCAACAACCCCAACGCCACGGGCGGGTGTGGGTGCGGCAGCAGCTTTACCGCGTGAGCTTGACCTGAGTCACCCTGAGCGAAGCGAAGGGGGCATGCGTCCAGGCATGCCCCCTTCACTGCGTTCAGGGTGACTGCGTTGCCCCCGCTCTCACTCTCCCCATAAGGCGGCCGTGCACCGTCTCGACCTCGCCGTGGTCGTGCTGTACTTCGCCTTCACGCTGGGCGTCGGCCTCTGGGTCTCGCGCCATCAGCGGAGCGCGACCGACTACTTCCTGGGGGCGCGCAACCTCCCCGCCTGGGCCATCCTGCTCTCCATCGTCGCCACCGAGACGTCGGCCCTCACGGTGATCTCGATTCCCGGTATCGGCGCCCGAGGGGACCTCACGTTCCTCCAGCTCACCATCGGCTACCTCATTGGCCGGATCGGGGTGGCCCGCTGGCTCCTTCCCGGGTACTTCCGCGGCGATCAGGAGACCGCCTACGCCCGCCTCGAGTCGCGCTTCGGGGTCGGCACCCGGCGGCTCACCTCGCTCATCTTCCTGGTCTCCCGCTTCCTGGGCGATGCCGTGCGAGTGTTCGCGAGCGCGATCCCGCTCGCGCTGGTGACCGGCTGGAGCGTGCCCACCGCGATCGTGGTGATGGGCATCGTGACGATGGTCTACACCTGGATCGGCGGCTTCAAGGCGGTAGTGTGGACCGATGTGCTGCAGCTCTCGGTGTACCTCGCCGGCGGGCTCGGCGCGCTTCTCATCGCGTGGAACCTGGCCGGCGGCGCGCCGGAGGCGCTGGGGCGGGCGCAGGAGGCCGGCAAGCTGCGGCTGTTCGACCTGACGCCCAGCTTGACCCACACCTACACGCTCTGGAGCGGCATCCTGGGTGGCGCGCTCCTCTCGGCCGCGTCCCACGGCACCGATCACCTGATCGTGCAGCGGCTGCTGGCCACCCGATCGCTCGGTGACGCGCGTGTGGCCCTGATCGGATCGGGTGTGATGGTCATTTTCCAGTTCAGCCTGTTCCTCCTGGTGGGATCCGCCATCTGGGCCGCCGGGCTCG
>DATEJD010000352.1:0-2885 GCA_035278325.1 Gemmatimonadales bacterium
TCTCGAGAAGCAGCGAGAGGCGGCGCACTTCCCGACTACGGCCATCTCGGGCGGTTTCGCGATGGTCGTCCACGACGTCGAGGCCGCCACCCGCTACCTCGACCGCTGCTCGGACAGCCTTGTGCCGATCCCCGTCTTGCAAGCGTGGGCAGAGCGTGCGAGCCAGCTCGAGGCGTGGCTCGAGGGTCTTGAGGTCGGGCTCCGCGGCCGTCCGCTGGAGGCCGAGCACCTTCGTGGCGCCGCACACCCGGAGCTGGAGGGCGCTGCGGCGGTCGAGAACCGTCAGTTCGCGGACACGCCGAACGGCAGCGGCTTGATGGCGGGCCTCAAGGCCTGGGTCGCGGGCTGCAAGGCAATCGAGGTCCGCTGGGCGAGCCCGGCTGCCCGGCTGCTGCGGAGCGGCGGCGGCGGCATCGACGGTGTGGCGGCGGCAGGCGGCGAACTCCGCGTGCGGGCCCTTGGCGGCGTGGTACTGAGCTGCGGCGGGTTCGAGCACGACGAGCGTATGAAGGCCGATTACATGCGCGCGCATCCGGTCCACTTCGCCTCCAGCCCCGCCAGCACTGGTGATGGGGTTCGCATGGCGCTCGCCGCCGGCGCCGACCTCTGGCACATGAACGCGATGGTCGGGCGCCAGGTGGCCCGGTTCCACCTTCCGTACCACGGTCCGTACACCGTCCAGATGGAGCTGGGACCACCGGGCTACGTCGTCCTTGATCGTTTCGGTCGGCGCTTCTCGGACGAGCGGGCGTACACGCGCGTGCGGACGGTCTGGTACGAGATGTTCGCCTTCGACCCGGTCTCGCTCACCTATTCCCGCATCCCCTCCTTCTGGGTCTTCGACCGCCGGCGCTTCGAGGCCGGGCCGCTGGAGTCGCCGTCGGGGCAGGCGCTGACCGGCGTGTATCGCTGGAGCCCCGACAACGGGCGTGAGCTGGCCGCCGGCTGGATCGTGCGCGGCGACTCGGTGGCCGAGGTCGCCGAGCGGGCGGGCATCGCGGACCCACTGGCGGCTCAGCGATCGGTTGAGGCGTACAACCGGGCCTGCGCTCGCGGGAGCGACGAGTTCAGACGGCCCGCTGAGTCATTGGTGCCGCTCGACCAGCCGCCGTACTACTGCGTGCCGCTCTACCCGGGCGCCTCCAACACGTGTGGGGGCCCGCGCCGGAACGAGCGCGGAGAGGTGCTTGACCCCTTCGGCGAGCCCATCCCGGGGCTGTACGGCGCCGGCGAGCTGGGCCAGGCCATCGCACACCTCTACCCGTCGCCAGGTGCCAGCCTCTCCGAGGCCCTGTGCTCAGGGCAGATCGCAGGCGAGCTCGCGGCGGCGGCCATTTCGGAAAATTGAGCAGCGACCGAGCGGAATTTTAGTGTAGCTTCCGCTTGACGCCCAGACTGCCGAACGCCCAGTCGGGATTTCGAATTACAGAGGAAGTCGATGGATTCCAGGACCGTCGAGCGGCCGCGACAGGTCGAGCACGCCGCCCTCACCGGCGTGCGTGTGGTCGACCTCACCCAGTTCGAGTCGGGCACGTCGTGCACTGAGGCCCTGGCCTGGCTGGGCGCGGAGGTGATCAAGGTCGAGCAGCCCGGCCGCGGTGAGCAGGGGCGCCACTCCTCGCGCGACGTTCCCGAGTGGGACGCCATGTACTTCGTCAGCCTCAATGCCAACAAGCGCTCGATCACGCTCGACCTCAAGTGCGACGAGGGCAAGGCGGTGATGCGCCGGCTCATCGAAGCCAGCGACGTCTTCGTCGAGAACTTCGCGCCCGGGGCCATCGAGCGCCTCGGCTTCGGCTACGACACGGTCCGGGAGATCAATCCCCGGATGATCTATGGGAGTATCAAGGGCTTCGACCCCGACGGTCCCTACGGCAACTTCCTGGCCTTCGACTCGATCGCGCAGGCCACCGGCGGCGTCCTCAGTGTCACCGGTGAGCCGAGCGGCCCGCCGATGAAGCCGGGGCCGTCCTTCGGCGACACCGGCACCGGCCTCCACCTCGCGATCGGCATCCTGGCGGCGCTGATCCAGCGCCAGGTGACGGGCCGTGGGCAGCTAGTCGAGTGCGCGATGCAGGAGGCGATGGTCAACTTCCTGCGTCAGAACATGTCGCGGGTCAGGCCGGGTGACCCCCCGATCCCCCGCTACGGGAACCGAAGCCCGCTTGGCTCCGGGCCGGCTGACGTCTTCCCCTGCAAGCCGGGCGGGCCCAACGACTACGTCTTCCTCTACACGTCGCGGGCTGGGAGCCAGCACTGGGAGCGGCTTTTGGGCGTGATCGGGCGGACCGACCTGCTCGGCGACGCGCGCTTCGCCACGCCGGAGCTGCGCGGCATGCATCCCCAGGAGATCATCGAGATCGTCTCCGCCTGGACGCGCCGGCACACCAAGTTCGAGGTGATGCAAATGGTCGGTGCGGCAGGCGTCCCGGTCGGTGCCGTTATGGACACCCGAGACCTCTATGAGGACGAGCACCTGAACCGGAACGGCACCATTGTCACCATCGAGCACAAACAGCGCGGGCCGGTGACCATCCCGGGCTGGCCGGTCAGGATGTCGGACTGCCACGTTCCGGTGGTGGCCGCACCGCTGCTGGGCGAGGACACCGAGTCGGTCATAACCGAGATCCTCGGGATAGGCGCCGACGAGGTCGTGCGACTCCGTGAGCAGCGGATCGTTTGACGCGAAGACGGACCCTGTCCTCGGCACATTCGCCGCCAACGCGCTCGCGGGCAAGACCTGTCTCGTCTCCGGCGCAGCTTCGGGGGTTGGCCGCGCGATCGCGCGCCGGTTCGCCGAGTCCGGCGCCCGGGTGGTGATGGCCGACATCCAGTTCGAGGCGCTGGCGGCGGCGGCGAGCGCGATCCACGGCCTCGGCGTCGAG
>DATEJD010000353.1:0-9931 GCA_035278325.1 Gemmatimonadales bacterium
TTCGCTTCGCTCAGGGTGACTCCCGCTCGGGATGAGGTCACTGACCGTCCGACCGTCTGGCCGTCGCCCTACAAAAGGATGTCCGTCCTCACCCGCCGCCGCACGCTCCACCAGAGCGCCCCCCACAGGTTCGAGTCCCGGAGCGTTACGCTGGCCTCGCCGGTCATCCCCGGCCGCCACCGTCCATCCCCCCGGAGCCCGACCCGCGCCTCCACCGCACCCGACCCGTCCGCCGAGCTGAGGGCAACGCTGCCGACCCGGCCAGCCAGCGAGCGCCCGTCGGAGTGGAATACCAGGCGGGCGCGCTGGCCCGAGCGCACCTGGGTCGCGCCCGCACCCGCGAGGGCAATCCGGATCTCCAGCGAGTCGGGCTGGCCCAGCTCGATCACGTGCTCACCCAGACCTACCCACCGACCCGTGAGACGCTCGGGTCGAGAGGTCACCACGATCCCCGGCACCAGGGCCCTGAGCGTCAGCAGCCGCTGCTGGGCCGCCATTCCGTCCAGCCGGGCGGCTTCGGTGGCTCGCTCCGCCTCGAGGCGCGCGGTCTCGTCCACATGGCCGGCGGCGCGGGCCTGGGTCTCGCGGGCGGCCAGGGAATCCACCGTTCGGCCGGTCTCCAGCGCGGCCCGCTCGAGATCGAGGTCCCGGACCTGGAGCAGCGGCGCGCCCGCCTCGACCCGGGTGCCCTCCTGCACGTACACGCTCGCGACGAGCCCGCTGTCGGGCGAGGTGAGCGACACGGACAGCGCCGGCGCCACGGCGAAGGTCCCGGTCACCGTGATCGGTCGTGGAATGACGGCGCCCGCCAGCAACACGATCGCGAGGCCGAGGGCGAAGCGGTCGCGCAGGCGTCGCATGGCCACCCGTGCCCGGAGCTCCCGCCAGGCCGTGCCCACCGTCTGCGCCGCGCTCCGGATCGTGTCTCGTGACATGAGCCAGACGCCCAGCACGAACAGCGCGATGCCCGCCGCGCCGAACGCCCCGTTGAGCCACCCGTACACCGTCCCCGCGACCACCAGCATGATCGAGGTGATGTACCAGACGGCCAGCAGGCTGTAGATCAGGAAGATCCGCTGCTCCCGCTCGTCGGCCGGCGGAGCCGGGACATCCAGCCGCAGCACGCGCGTCTTGACCAGCCAGTTCAGATGGGCGAAGGCCCGCTGCCGGAGGTTGGGCACCTCGAGCCAGTCGCTGAGCGCGAAGTACCCGTCGAGCGGGATCAGCGGGTTGGCGTTCATCAGGATCGTGGTCACCCCGCCGATCAATACGCCGCTGAGCGCCAGGTGCGAGAGCAGTGTGCCCGGCGTCGCCGCCCACCACACGATGGCCGCGAGGCTCGCCAGCACCAGCTGGATCCAGGAGCCGGCCGCGGTGACCCAGAGGCGCGCCTTGAGCTCGGGGAAGGTCCACGCGTCGTTCACATTGCAGAAGAACGCCGGCTCGAAGTAGAGCAGCATGGCGCCGATCTCGTGCACCTCGCCGCCAAAATGCTTGCAGGTGTAGCCGTGACCCAGCTCGTGGATGATGATGATCACCGCGGCGACCAGGTACATGGACAGGAACTCGCCGGCGGAGTAGCGGAAGTGGTACACATTGCTCAGCGCCGTCGTCAGCTCGGGCCACTTGAGCGCGGTGATGATGAAATAGATGGCGAACAGGAACACCGACACGATCACGAACCAGCGGGTAAACATCCACTGGAGGTAGGGGATGGTGCGGCTCATGAGGTGGTCGGGGTCTCCTACCGACCAGCGCAGGCGGAAGATGTCGCGCTCGGAGCCGGTCTTGAGACGCTGCCGCCGCTGCTCCCGGAGCCGTTCCATCAGGAGCACCGACCGCTCGCTCACGGTGCGCTCGAGCAGGCCCATGGACTTGAGCTTGGCCGCGAACTTCTCGACCGTGGCCGCGGAGAGTCGGAGGCCGGCCTCGGTCAGCTCGGCGGCCACGCCGGCGGCGCTCCGCGCGCCATCGAACTGCTGCAGGACCTGCACTTCCAGCGGACGGAAGCGGAAATACTTCCGCGTCTTGGGGTCCTTGATGATGTAGCTCTGCTCGCCCCGGTAGGTCTGCTCGACGATCGTCAGGTCGTCACGGAGCTTGGGGGCGGTGCTCACGGGGCGGCCCGCACCACCTTCTCGCCGGCCGCGATCCCGCTCACGACCTCGACCCGGTCGCCGTCGAGCTCGCTGCCCAGTGTCACCGCCCGGAGGGTCGGACGGTTGTCGTCCCACACGAGTGCGTAGCCATCCTTTGCCACCGCCGCCTTCGGGATGGCGACCACGCGCCGCCGCTCGGCGCCCAGCTGCACGGTGACGCTGCTGCCGGGCGTGAGTGCCGAGCCTGTCCCGAGCTGGAGCACCAGCTCCCGGGTGCCGCTGGCCGCGTCGATCACCGGGGAGGCGCGTATCACCTTCGCCGAGGCGCTCGAGCCGCCCACCGTGAGGACGCGGGCGGACGTCCCTACCCGGATCCCGGCCGACGCGGTCTCGGGCACGCGCACGGCGGCCAGCACCGGCGCGAGCGCGGTGATGCGAAACAGCGAGTCGCCCGGGTTGACCAGCCGCTGCACCCGCGCCATCCGCGCGGTCACCACGCCGTCGAACGGCGCCACGATGCGGGTCAGGTCGTAGTCGCGTTGCGCTTTCCGGAGGGCCAGCTCGGCCGCGCGGTGCTCGAACTCGACCTGCTCGGAGTCGGCCCGGGTGACCACGCCCGCCGTCGCGAGCGCGCGCTGCCGCTCGACCCGCTGCGACGCGTTGGCCGCCTGCTCCCGGGCCTGGGCCAGGGCGATCTCCTGGTCGGTGCTCTCGAGCCGGGCGATGAGCTGGCCGGCCGAGACCCGGCTCCCGATGTCGACCAGAATGCTCTCGACCTGCCCTGAGCTCCGGGCGACCACCGCGGCGTCGTGCTCGACGTAAAGCTGCGACGGGAGAGTCAGCGGGCGATCGACGGTGGTGCTCTCGGCGGTCTCGATGGCGCCGGGTGCGGTAGCGGGGACGGTGGCCGCCGCCGCCGTCTCGATGGCGCGGCCGCGGCTGGACGGGGCGTCGTCGCCTCCGCCGCAAGCGGCGAGCAGGATCGCGAGCGGCAGGACGGAGCGGGGACGGGCGCGGGTCACGACCAGATCCTCCACCAGAAGAGCCGCGCCCACCTGGCCGGTCCGCGGATCAGTCGGGTCCCGGCGGAGGCGCGGTCGGTGAGCACGCGGACGTAGGCTGCCATGCTCGGCTTGAGCGCGCCGTCGGCGTTGGGGACGAGGGCGCGGACCGGATAGAACACCTCGCCGGCACTGTCCGCCGGCGCCGGCGCCACGGACATCACCCGTCCCACGAAGGTCCGCTGAGGAACCGCGTCCACCCGGAGCCGGACCTCCTGCCCTGGACGCACGCGGTCGATGTCGCGCTGAGGGACGCCGAAGTCCAGCTCGAGCGAATCGGTGCGGCCGATGGTCAGGAGCTCGTCGCCCTCCTCGAGCGAGGTGCCCACCCGCTCCGTCACCCGCGGTGTCAGCACCACGCCCGGTACCGGCGCGCGGATGGTGGTGAGCTCGATCTCCTCGTCCAGCAGCGCCACCTCGCGTCGGAGCGCCTCGCCCCGCATCCGGTGGAGGCGCTCTTCCGACGCGTCCCCCCGGCTCGCGGCCAGCGCGGCCATCCGGTCGGCGGCGACGGCTTCCGCGGCGGTGGCCTCGCGATCGGACCGGAGTGCGGTCGCCCGGAGGTAGGCTACCGGCGTCCCCCGCGCGACCACGCTGCCCTCCGCCACCGGGATCCGCTCCACCACGCCAGCGACCAGCGCCCGCACCGGGGCGAACCCCATCGCCCGGAAGGCGGCCCCGTCGCCGGCGACGCGGAGCGGCCACCGGATCAGGACCAGGGCCGCCAGCGCGAGCACCGCGACGCCGATGTAGATCTGGAGCCGCCGGCGAGAGATCGAGCGGAACGCTTCCCGCTTGGCCGCCAACGCCCCGAACGCGTCCACCATCGGCACCTGGTGGTAGAGCTGGGCGTTGCGCAGTGCCACCGCCGTCTGATTCGCGAGGATGGTCGCGACCTCGCGCTGCGACGGCGTCGCGAACTCCGGCGTGCCCGACTCGAAGACCAGCACGCCGAGCACGCCTTCCTCGTCCTTGAGCGGCAGGTAGAGGCCGCTCTCGACCCGGTCGCTCTCGAGGTCCTGGCCGAAGATGGTCACGAACATCCGCTCGGCATCCGAGGACGGCGCCACGCGCTCCACGAGGTAGAGCGGCTCGCCGCGTCCGGCCGCCCATTCGGTCCGGGCCACGAGGTCCTGGAGCTTGGGATCCTTGGGATCCACGGTCTCCTCGCCCGCCACCGCGCGGATGTCGCACTTGCCTTTCTCGTAGAGGGCCACGGCGGCGCGATCGAACGGCAGCGCGCGCGAGGCCAGGTTCACCACCGACTGGAGCACGCGATCGAGATCCAGCGTGGCGGTGATCTCGCGGCTGATGTCGAGCAGGACGGCGAAATCGCCGGCCCGCTTGCCCGCGGCGTGAAGCTGGGCGTTTCTCAGGGCCACGGCCCCGGCCGCGGCCAGTCCCTCCAGCAGATCGCGGTCCCGCTGGTCGAACATCCCGTCACCGGTGACCTTGTTGGTGACCTGGATCGCGCCAACGGTCACCCCGCCCGCCACCATCGCGGTCGCCATGACGTTGAGGGCGACGGATTCGCTGCCATGGTCCGCGGTCTCGTTGTACCGTGGATCCTCCTGCGCCCGCGTGACGATCGTCGTCTTCTGCTGCTGCGCCACGTCGCCGACGAACCCGGTGCCGATGGGCACCTCGGCGCCGACCAGGCGGTCGCCCCGGCCGCCGACCGCGATCCGGCAGCGCAGCACGTCGCCGTCGGCGATCCAGATCGACCCGCCCTCGGCGCCCAGGGCCGCGAGCACGCGGTGGAACACCTTGGGAACCAGCTCGTCGAAGTCGAGCGACGCGCCCAACTCCAGACTGATGGAATGGAGCAGGCGCAGGCGCTCCACTTCCTCGCGGAGCTCGTCGGTCGACGTCGCGGGTGCGCTCATGTCAGATGAGATGAGGGAGGTAAGACAACGGGCTCCGGCCTGCCCATACGGGAAGCCGGAGCCCGGGTCCGCCCACGCATGCGCGGGCGGGTAGAATCACGTCGCCGTTAGAAAGCCTTCATCGGCGCGATCTTCTCTTCGAGCTCTTCCACGCCAAGCTCGACGTCCTTGGCGGGCACCGGCTTCTTCGGCTGCTGTTCGGGGGTCCTGGTCCGGGTCTGCTCGTCGTGCTTGCTCATGATAGCGCTCGTTTCGGAGAAGGTCGAGGGTGACGGTTCGAAATTACTTCGGCTTGATGGTCATCGGGGCGATACGCGCCTCGAGCTCATCGACCGACAGCTCCACCGCCTCGGCGTCCTTTCCGGTGGCAGTGCGGATGGCCTTCTTCTGCTCGGGGGTCAGATCGATCCGGAACGAATCCTTGGCGTTCGACATCGGGAGCTCCTGGTGTGGGTCGCGAGATCGGGGGGCCGTAGCAACTGGAGACGAAGCTAGAGCCCGGCCGTGAAAAGATCGTGATTAGCTACTTGCCGTTCCGGGAATCGCCGGTAGGTTAGGCGTGTCTTCCCCCCTGGACCGACCGTGTCCGGCTTCCTCCTTCGCCTGTTCGGTACCCCCGTCCTCGCCGCCGGCGAGGCTGGTGAGACCGTGGTCCCGCTCGGGGCCAAGCCGCTGGCGCTGCTCGCCTATCTGGTGGTGGAGCGCCGCCCCCACAGTCGCGAGTCACTGGCAGGGCTGCTCTGGGGAGAATCCCCCGAGGTCGAGGCCCGCGCCTCTCTGCGCCAAGCCCTTAAGCAGCTTCGAGATGCCCTGGGTGACACGATCCACGCCGAGCGGGCCCTGGTGGAGATCACCACCCCGGTGGCCTGTGACGTGCTGCAATTCAGGGCGGCCGTCGAGGAGGACCCGATGGCCGCCGCCGGCTTCGCCGTCCCTCGATTCTTCGAGGGCGCGTCACTCCGGCGGGCGCCCCAATTCGAGGAATGGCTCTCCTCGACTCGGGGTGGGCTGCTCCGGCTCTACCACCAGGTGCTCGCCCGCCTCGCGCGGGAGGCCATGACCCAGTGCCGGTGGCGGGAAGCTACCGAGCTGGCCGACCGCTGGCTGCTGAGCGAGCCGGTCTCGGACGAGGCTGCCCATCTGGCCGTGGAGGCCCGCTACCTCTCGGGCAATCGTGGCGGAGCCCTCGCCAGGTTCGCCGAGTACAGGGATCTCCTGGCGCGCGAGGCTGGCTGCGAGCCGGCCCGGTCGCTGCAGGCGCTGGTCCGGCGGGTGGAGGCGGACCGCACCACCGCCGACCCGCACCCGATCACGGACGAGTGGTATACCCGGGCTCCAACCTTCGAGGCCAGTCTGGTGGGGCGGGACCGGCAGTGGAAGGCGCTGCGCGCGTCCTGGAAGGCGGCGCTGCGGGGTCGCGGCCGCATCGTGCTGATCGATGGGGAGTCCGGAGTGGGGAAGACCCGGCTGGCGGACGAGTTCCTCCGCTGGGTCGTGGCCGAGGGCGGCACCACGCTCCGCGGTCGAAGCTACGACCGGCGCGCGGGCACGCCGTACGAGCCGGTGGTGGAAGCGCTCCGGAATGCGCTCAGCGCGCCCGGGTTGGCCGGCACCGCGCCCGAGTGGCTGGTGGAGGTGGCCCGGCTGGTCCCCGAGCTCCGCGACCGGTTTCCGGCGCTCCCGGCCGCCGGAGAACCAGAGGCCACCGAAGGCTGGCGCCTGTTCGAGGGCGTGGCCCAGCTGCTCGTGGCGCTGGCCGCGGAGCGGCCGGTGGCGATCGTGGTCGACGATCTCCAGTGGTGTGACGAGGACAGCTGCAACCTGATCCGGTTTCTCACCAGGCGGCTGGAGCGCTCGCAGGTGCTGTGGCTCGGCCTGCTCACGCCGGGCGACGCCGAGCGCGATGCCCCCGCCAACCGGCTGTGCCGGGCGCTTCGCGCGAAGGGCCATGCCGAGGTGATCACGGTCGAGGCCCTGACCGAGGACGAGGTCTGGCAGCTGGTCCGGGAGATGGGCCACGTGAGCGTGCCGAACGGCGGGCGCCGCCTCGCCGCGCGGCTGCATCGGATCACGGCGGGCAACCCGTTCCACCTGATCGAGCTGCTCAAGACCATGTTCGCTCAGGGGGTCCTGGCCATGGACGAGCACTCGGGCGAGTGGATCGTGGTGCCCTCCGAGGTCGGCTCCGGGCGCGAGGTGCCGTTCTCGCAGACAGTGCAGGACGTGATCGCCGAGCGGGTGGACCGACTCTCGTCGGAGCTCCGGGATATCCTCATCACGATCGCCGTGAGTGGCGGGGGCTGCCGGCCGGACGTCCTGTCCCACGTGCACGGCATCTCCCGCCTGCACGCGGCGGCGGTGGGCGACTCACTGGTGGACCGGCATCTCGTCGTGGAGGAAGGCGGGGCGTACCGCTGCATTCACCCGGCGATCGCCCACCTGATGCGGGACGGACTCACCGCCTCGCGCCGGCAGGAGATCCATCGCTCGCTCGCGCTCGCGCTCGAGCTGGTGACGGCGCCAGAGGAGCTCGCGGCCGTGGCCGGCGAGATCGCGCGGCACGCCGAGCGCGGGGGCGAACGGGACCACGCCTATCGGTACGCCCGCCTCGCGTCCGACGGCGCGGTGGCGCGGTACGCCTATGCGGAGGCGCTGTCCTGGCTCGACCTTGCGGCCTCGTCGGCCAGGGGGTCGGCTCAGGCCGAGGCGGTGGATCAGCTCACCGCGGACGTTATGGAGCGGGCGGGGTGGAGTGAGCTTCCCAGTCGCTCCGCCACACCGGTCACCCGGGAAATCGTGAGCGAGGATCTCGACCTGCGGGTGCGAAGCTAGCGGCCGCGCAACTCGAGGAGTCGCAGAGGGCCCATGTCGCGCTTGTTCCTGATCGGCTCCGCCGCCGTGCTGCTGTGCGCCGGCTGCGACGCTTTCTCGCTCCCGCGGCGGGCCGCCGTGGCGGAGCGGGACACCTCGCTCAACACGCCGGCCCCGCCGCCCAAGCGGGCCCGGGCGTCCGGACGGAGGGGAACCGAAGCCGATCCCGAGGCGGCGGCCCAGCAGCTGGCGTCCGTCCGGCGCGGACTCCGCCGCCTGGTCATGGCGGAGGAGGCCTACTACGCCGAGAACGGGGTCTACACCGAGGACGTGAGCCGGATCGGCTACCAGCCCGAGGCCGGCACCGAGGTCCGGTTCCTGTGGCTCACGCGCGAGGGTTGGGCCGCGAGCGGCACCCATCCCGATCTCCCCGGGCGCGACTGCGTCATCTTCGTGGGCCGCGCGCACGGGCCGCCGACCACGATGAAAGACGTGCGGCCGGGGCGCGAGGGAACGCCGGTCTGCGACGGCGTGCCGTCCCGGCCCACGCCATCGGTGGCCACGCCGCAGGCCGCGGCGGCGGAGGCCCCGGCCGCCAGTGCTGCCGACACCGGCAGCGCCTTGAGCGCCGTGGACCCCACCGTGCAGATGCGGGTCGATCTCAGGAACCTGGTCCGATCCCAGGATACCTACTACGGCACGCAAGGCTCCTACTCACGGCGCACGGAACCGTTCGCGCTCCAGTATCTCTGGCACAAGGGCGTGACGATCTCGATCCTGAGCGCGAACAACGTGGCGTGGTCGGCTCGGGCGGTACACGTCGCGCTGCCGGGCAAGAGCTGTGTCATCTGGCTGGGTCCGGTGACGCAGCGCCCGGCCACCGATGCCGAGAAGCACACCAGCGATCAGCCGGGCACACCGGTGTGCGATAACTGATCGCCGGTGGCGACGGCCGGACGGTCGGGCGGTCAGACGGTCGGGCGGTCAGACGGTCGGACGGTCAGACGGTCAGACGGTCGGACGGGTGGTTGGACGGTCAGACGGTCGAAGGGTGAGACGGTCAGATGGTCGGGAAGACTGCGAAGGGCCGCCCGGACTAGCCTCATCCCGAGCGAAGCGAGGGGTCTTGCCCGCAATGGCTCGAGCCATCTACTGGCAAGATCCCTCGGTCGCTTGCGCTCCTCGAGGTATAGTCGCTCAGGCCTATCGCCCTATCGCCCTATCGCCCTACCGTCCGACCTATCCGGATCTAACGGGACTCCGTTTCGCGAACCATTATTGCCTGACATGAAACGCTTCGATTGCTCCGCGATCGTGTTCGATCTCGACGGGGTGCTTGTGGATTCAGCCGCCTACGTCGAGCAACAGTGGCGACGGTGGGCCACCTCGCGTGGCCTCCGGCCGGAGCCGTTTCTGCGCGTGTGCCACGGACGCCGCGCCCTGGAAACCATCCGCATGGCGGCTCCGCACCTCGATGCCGAAGCGGAGGTGCAGGCCTTCGTTCCCATCGAAGAGAGCGCCGCCGAGCCGCTCGGGCCGCTGCCCGGGGCCTCGCGGCTCCTCACGGCACTGCCGCGCGGGACCTGGGCGGTGGCCACCAGCGGCATCCGGGCTGTGGCTACGGGCCGGCTCCGCCGCGCGGACCTGCCGGTGCCGCCAGTCCTGGTCTGCGCGGAGGATGTGACCCGCGGCAAACCCAGCCCCGATGCCTTCCTCCTCGCCGCTCGCCGGCTCGGCTGCCCTCCGGATCAGGTATTGGTCGTGGAGGACGCACCGGCGGGAATCCAGGCGGCGCGGGCCGCCGAGATGGCCGTCATCGCCGTCACCACCACCCATCCTGCCAGCCAGTTGGCCGCCGACGCGTGCGCCGCGTCGTTGCTGGAGGTTCACCTGGGACGGGTGAACCGGGCCGCCGACGGCCGCGACCGCCTGGAGGTGCTGGTAATCGAAGCTTGACATCGCCCGGCCACCGCAGCGCGTGGCCGCCCGCCAAATTGAGCGCCCCCTCCCACCGCTCGAGCGGTGGGAGGGGGCGGAACAGCGTCGGCGACAGTGACTTAGCGCGGGGGGAACT
>DATEJD010000354.1:0-8668 GCA_035278325.1 Gemmatimonadales bacterium
CTCGCGCGCGCTCGAGCAGCGCGTCGGCGAACGCCACCTGACGTGCGGGGTCATCATAGCGGGCCCGCGGGAGGGTCACGCGTGCCGTCAGAATGCCCTGGGTGGTGAAGCCTGGATCCACCCGCTCGAGCCCCACGAAGCTCCTGAGCAGCAGCGCGGCCCCGACCAGGAGCACGGAGGCCAGCGCGACCTCGGTGAGCACCAGCGCGGCGCGCGCGCCCGAGAGCGCGCGGCCGCCCTCGGCGAGCCCGCCGCGGAGATCGAAGCCGAGCATCCGGAGCGCGGGCACCACGCCGAACAGCAGGCCCGTGCCCACAGAGAGGATCAGGGCGAACGCCAGCGCGCCGCCATCGAGGTGGACCTCGTCGAGCCGCGGCAGCGTGCCCGGGTCCAGCGTGCGGAGCGCGCTCACGCCCCATACGGCGATCCCGAGCCCGAGCACCCCGCCGGCCAGCGCCAGCAGCACGCTCTCGGTCAGGAGCTGGCGGACCAGCCGCCCGCGCGAGGCGCCCAGCGCGGCACGGATCGTGACTTCGCGCTCGCGCGCGGCGACTCGCGCGAGCATGAGATTGGCGACGTTGGCGCAGACGATGAGCAGGACCAGGCCCACGGCACCCATGAACACGAGCAGCGCCGGCCGGATCTCGCCTACGATGCGCTCGTGCAGCCCGATCAGCTCCACACCCCAGCCCGCGTTGCTGCCCGGATACTCGGTCTCGAGCCGCCGGGCGATGGTCGCCAGCTCGGCTCCCGCGGCCTCGGCGCTGGCACCCGGAGCCAGCCGGCCGATCACCTGCAGGAAGTCGTTGCGCCGGCCCAGTGTGGTGTCGATCTGGAGCGGCGCCCAGATGTCCACGTCCGACGGCAGCGCGAGCCCGCGCGCGCCCACGCCGACGATGGTGTACGGGACGCCATTCAAAGTGATCTGCCGTCCGACCACGTCCGGACGGCCGCCATACGCCCGCTGCCAGTAACCCTGGCTCAGCACCGCGACCCGTGCCCCGCCCCGCTCCTCCTCGTCGCGGAAGTCGCGTCCCTGCGGAACCGGCGCGCCCAGCACCCGGAAGTAGTTGGGCGTCACCTGCGCGCCGCTCACCACCTGCGGCTCGCCGTCGCCCGTCACCGTGACGGGAGCGTTGGCCCACGCGGCCATCCCCGAGAACGAGCGCGCCTTGCGCCAGTCCAGAAAGTCCGGCAATGACGCCGTCTCGCGGCCGATGGAGGCGTGATGGCCCCAGATGGTGAGCAGGCGGTCGGGTTCGGGGTACGGAAGCGGCCGGAGCAGCACGCCGTTCACGGCGCTGAAGATCGCGGTGTTGGCCCCGATGCCCAACGCGAGCGTGAGGATCGCGGTGAAGGCGAACACCGGATGACGGCGCAGTGAGCGAAGCGCATAGCGAATGTCCTGCAGCACGGGTCTCCTCCTATTCCGCCCGCAGGGCCACGGCCGGATCGACCCGTGTGGCGCGGCGGGCCGGCACGTAGCTGGCCGCCACACCCACCACCGCGAGCAGCGCCACGATGCCGGCGAACACCGTGGGATCGGTCGCGCTCACCTGGTAGAGCAGCGCGCCCAGTACCCGGGTAAACGCCGCCGCCCCGATCACGCCCGCTACTACTCCGGCCCCGACCAGTACCAGGCCGCGGCGCAACACCCCGCGAAGCACCGTCGCCTGGCTGGCGCCGAGGGCGAGCTGGATCCCGAATTCCCGAGTCCGCTGCACCACGGTGTAGGCGATCACGCCGTAGAGGCCCACCGCCGTGAGCGCCAGCGACAGCCCCGCGAACCCGGCGAGCAGCGTCATGCTGAATCGGCGGCGGGCCAGCGCGTCGCCCAGGTAGCTCTCGAGCGGCCGCACGTCCGCCACCGCGAGCTCCGGGTCCAGCGCATGGACGGCGTCGGGCAGCGCCGCGGCCACCGGACGCGGGTCGCCGGCGGCGCGCACGACCAGATGCATGCCGCTCCAGGGGAATTGCGCCATCGACCAGTAGATGGTGGGCTGCGCGAGGGAGTCGACCCCGGCGTGCTTCACGTCGGCAACGATGCCCACGATCGTGGCCACGAGGGTATCGCCCCAGGGCATGAAGATCTGTTGGCCCAGCGGGGACCGGCCGGGCAAGTAGTCGTGCGCGAACCGCTCGCTCACGACCACGGCCTTGGGATGGTCGGCGTCGTCGGTGGGATCGATCCCACGGCCCGACCGCAGCGTGATGCCCATCGCGCGGAAGTAGTCGGGGTCCACCACGCTTATGTTTGCGCCGGGCTGATCCGCGTCGTTCGGGATGGGGCCGCCGCCGAACCAGAAATTGGTAGCGGAGCGGAGGCCCGACAGTGGCAGCCAGTTGATGGCGCCGGCGACGCGGACGCCCGGCAGCGCGTCCAGCCGCGTGAGCAGCGTCTGGAAGAACGCGGCCTGGCGCGTGGAGTCTGCGTATCGCGTCTCGGGCAGCGTGACCCGCGCCGTCACGACGTGCTCGGGGTCGAACCCCAGGTCCACGCGCTGCAGCCGAGCGAAGCTCTTGAGCAGAAGTCCGGCTCCCACCAGCAGCACCAGGGCGAGGGCCACTTGCCCCACCACCAGGATGGAGCGGGTGCGCGTGCCGCCACCCGCGGCTCCGCGAGCGCCCTGCTTGAGCGCTTCATGCAGATCGGTGCGTGCCGCCTGCATCGCGGGCGCCATCCCGAACAGCAGGCCGGCGGCCACCGAGAGCAGCAGGGTGAAGCCCAGGGTGGCGAGGTCCACCTGGACCGTACCAAGGCGCGGGATCGTCGTGCTGGCGCTCGCGGCCAGGGCGTCGGTGAGCCAGAGCGCCAGCAGCACGCCGGCGACGCCGCCGGCCGACGAAAGCAGCAGGCTCTCGAGCAGGAACTGGCGCATCATCCGGCGCCGACCCGCGCCCAGGGCCGCGCGGACCGCGATCTCGCGCCGGCGCACCGTCGCCTGGGCGAGCTGCAGGTTCGCCACGTTCGCGCAGGCGATGAGCAGGACCAGCCCCACCACACCGGCCAGGACCAGCAGCGGCCGCCGGAGCGAGCCCGTCACGTAGTCGGTGAGCGGCACGACGTTGGCCGACCAGTTGCCGTTGAACTGAGGATGCGCCGCCTCGAGGCGCGCGGCGACGGTACGAAGATCCGCCTCCGCCGCCGCCACGCTCACACCCGGCCGGAGCCGAGCCACCGTCGTGAGATAGCGGCCGGCGGTGGCGCGGTAGTCCTGGGCCGGATCGAGGGCGAGCGGCAGCCACAGGTCCGGGGCATAGGGCCGGCCCGCGAGTCCGGCACCCTCGGGCAGCACGCCCACGACGGTGTACGGCTCGTCGTCCACCCGAACCACCTGCCCCACGACGTCGCGGGTGCCGCCGAACCGCCGCTGCCACAGGCCGTAACTCAGCACCACGGCCTTGGCGCCGCCCGGCCCGTCCTCCTCGGCGGTGTAGGTCCGGCCGATGACCGGCGTAAGCCCGAGCAGCGGGAACAGATCCGCGCTCGCGAGCTCCGCCTTCACCTCGGTCGGCTCGCCATGGCCGGTGAGGTTCACGCCGTAGTCGTAGATGGCCGCGGTCCGCTCGAAGGCGCGGCTCTGCGCTCGCCAGTCCAGAAAGTCGGCAGGGGACACGACATTCCGGTCCGCCGCATCGCCCTTGGTAGCCTCGAACAGCATGACCAGCCGGTCGGGCTCGGGATACGGCAACGGGCGCACCAGCACCGCGTTGATCACCGTGAAGATCGCGGTGTTGGCCCCGATGCCGAGCGCGAGACAGGCGACGGCGGCGAGGGTGAACGTGGGGCTCCGCCGGAGCTGGCGGAACGCGAAGCGCAGATCGGCGGCCAGCGAATCCATCGGTCGCCCTCAGCTCACCGCGGTGAGCTGGCGCTCCTCGACCACCTTGCCGTCGAACAGATGCACCGAGCGTTCGGCGTGGCGGGCGTAGCGGGCGTCGTGGGTCACCATGCAGATCGTGGCCCCGCTCTGGTGCAGCTCGCGCAGCAGCTCCATCACCGCTTCGCCGTTGGTGGAATCGAGGTTGCCGGTGGGCTCGTCGGCGAGGAGGATCGCGGGATCGCCGGCCACCGCGCGGGCCACCGCCACGCGCTGCTGCTGGCCGCCCGAGAGCTGCGCCGGGAAATGCTTCATGCGGTGTGACATGCCGACCCGCTCGAGGGCCGCCTGCACCCGCTTCCGCCGATCGTCGGCCGCCATGCCCCGGTAGGTGAGCGGCAGCTCGACGTTTTCGTACACGGTGAGGTCGCCGATCAGGTTGAACGCCTGGAAGATGAAGCCGATCTGCCGGTTGCGAACCCGCGCCCGATCCGACGCCGAGAGCCGCGACACCGGCTGACCGTCGAGGGTGTAGTTCCCTTCGGTCGGCGAGTCGAGCAGGCCCAGGATCGAGAGCAGCGTCGTCTTGCCGCAGCCCGACGGGCCCGCGATCGCGACGTACTCGCCCTTCCGGATCTCGAGGTGGATGTCAGAGAGGGCATGGGTCTCCACCTCGTCGGTGTAGAACACCTTCTTGATCCCTTCCAGCGCAATCAGCGGCTCGCTCATGGGTGGTCCTCTGCTATCGTAGGCCTGCGTGGAATCGCGTCACTGCGCCTGCAGTCTGCCTTCTGCCTGGTCCCGAGCCCCGGCCTCATGCCCGAGGTCTACTCCACCCGCACCCGATCCACCCCGTCCCACCGCGACATGTCCGAGATGATGACCTTGTCGCCCTGCTGCAGCCCACCCATCACCTCGACCGTATTCACCGAGGTCCGGCCCAGCCGCACCGTCGTGCGCACCGCTTCCTTGCCGTCGGGCGTGAGCTTGAACAGTCCCACCGTGCTGCCGGCCTGGCCGAACGCCGGGCGCCCCACATGCAGCACGTTGTCCAGGCGTTCGATCTGGATGGTGCCGTCCACCGAGAGATCGGGCCGGGCGCCCCGCGGCAGCGAATCACCGAGCGAGACGTCCACCGTGACGGTTCCGTTCTGTACCGCCGGATCGATGCGCATGACCTTGCCAGTCGCGATGCCGTTCCGCGTGTCGATGGCCGCGGGCTGGCCGATGGTGACGTCCTTGGCCTGGGTTTCCGGGATTCGCAGCACCGCCTTGAGCCGCCCGGGCTCGACGATCCGGGCCAGCGTCGCGCCGCTCTGCGCCCATTGGCCAACCTCGAGCGGCAGCTCCTGCAGGATGCCGTTGGCGCCCGCCATGACCACCATCGAGCGCACCCGTCCCCGCTGGAACTGGTTCACGTCCTTGAGCCGGTCCACCTGCGCCTGCTGCAGGCTGAGCTGGGAGTCCGCCGCCGACTCCATGACCTTGAGACGCTCCTGCTCGACCTTGTACCGGGTCCCCAGCTCCTCGACCTGGTCTCTCGCCCGGCTGGCCTCGTTGGCTGAGATGAGCTGCTTGGCCATCAGCGACTCGGCGGCTTCGGCGTTCCGCTTGGCGTCGAGATACCCGGCCCGCGCCGCGGCGACCTGGGCCTCCTGATTGAGGCGCTGCGAGGCGAGATCCGCGCGAAGGTTCACCTGCTCGGCGCGGGAGACGGTGAGCTGGCGTTCCGACTCCAGCGCCTCCAGCTGGACGTCCGGATTGCTGAGCTCGAGCAGCACGGTCTCCGGCTTGACGGCCTCGCCCGCCTCGGCCAGCCGCCGCTCCACCCGTCCCGCGGTCACCGCCGAGATGTAGCGAATGCGCTCGGGCACGAGCGTGCCCGGCCCGCGCACCTCGATCACCAGCGGGCCACGCTGTACCGAATCGATCCACACCGCGGCCCGGTCCACCCGCGGCGCGGCCGGCTTGAGGCCGTGCAGCCCAAGGGTGGCCAGGACGATGGCGCCGAGTGTGAGCGCACCGTAGATCAGCTGCTTGCGGCCGCGCTTGGCAGGTGCCCGCGGTATATCCACGCCTATTCCTTATTGAAGAGCCCGGTCGAGTGGCCGCGTGGCGCGGCCGCGGGGGGTCCAAGGGAAGGACCGTGCCACTCGGGGCTTTCGCGGATCTCGCCAAGATTGAAAGACTTGCGCGCGAGCCGACCGGTGGACATTCGCCGGCCGTGTGCGGTTGCGGGATCCGCGAATCCCAGAATCGATCAGTTTCTGTGTGCATCGTGCCGGGGACCGTCGTCTCCAACCCAACGCCCGCCTTCCCTACCCAACGAGATGCCGATGGTGACTCGCTCACCGAAGGACCTCCGTCCGCTGGCCCTGGCCGGGAGTGCGCTCCTGGCGTTTGCCTGCGGACACACCGACCCGTTCAGCACCCCGCCCTTCAGCACCGACCAGCCTTACGACGCGACCCCACCGGTGCAGCTCACGCTGAACCAGGCGGCCGATCGGTCGCCCTCGTGGCTCCCGGACGGCTCCGGCATCATCTACTCCAGCCAGCAGCTCGGCCGGGCGGACGCGGACGTCTGCCTCGCCGAGCTTCCGCCCACCGGCGGCACCCAGCGTCGCCTGGTCTGCGACCTGGGTCGGCTGGGCAGGGACACCACGGACGCGTTCGAATCTCCAGTGGCTGCCGCCGACGGCCGGCTGGCCTTCCTGAAGGCCACCACCTCGATCGAGGGCACCAATCCGTTCCGCGAGCGATTGGCCGTGGCTCCAGGCTTGGATGCGGCGAACGCCACGGAGGTTCAAATGGTGCCCTATACACCTCCGGGCGAGCCCACCCGGACCGGGGTCCAGGCGCTCCGATGGCTCGATCCGAACCACCTGATCTTCGTCGGCGGCCTCGCCACCATCCGCCGAGCGTGCCCGCTCTGTGTGTTGGACACGATCGTGACCGGCTTCAAGGTCGACATCCTCGACCTTGCCGGCGGCGCCGGCCCCAGCCCCCTGCCCGGGACGGATCAGGCATCGGGCGTCTCGGTGGGCCAATCCGCCGACGAGATCTACTTCACGCTGTCGGGCGACACGCGAATCTACCGGCGGGTGATCTCCACCGGTGAGACCACGGTGGCCCACGACTTCGGCGCGGCGGGCATCGCCCGCGACGTGCATGTGGCGGGCACCAAACTGGTGGCCGTGGTCGGGGGGCGGGTCAGCTTCTCGGTCGATCCTTTGCTCGGTCCGGTGCAGTGGGACAGCGGCGGCGTGGTCCACGTGGTGGATCTGTCGGCGAGCGCGGACGTGGCCCTGGCCCCCGGCAACCGACTCTTCCGGCGTCCGGCGCTCTCGCCAGCCGGCGACCAGCTGGTGGTGGAAGGTTACCCGCTCATCATCTCCACGTTCCCCGTGCCGGACACGACCGTGTCCCGGGCCGGCGACATCTTCCTCTTCACGACGCCATGACGATCCTTCGCTTCGCGGTTTCGCTGAGCCTGGCGCTCTGGGCCGGCCTCGTGTGGGCTCGCGGTCTCGCCGCTCAGTCCGAGGGAGCGATCGCCGGCACCGTGCGCGACGCCGGCGCCCGTCGTCCGCTGCTCGGCGCCCAGGTGCTGGTGGACGACCGCATCGGCGCGGTGAGCGACAGTCTCGGGCAGTACCGGGTCCGCGCGGTACGCACCGGCTGGCACCGGGTGGCGGCGCGGCTCATCGGTTATCGCGGGGTGGTGCTCGACAGCGTGTTCGTCCGGGCGGGCGCCACCGTCACCGCCGATTTCTCGCTGGAGGCGAGCGCGGTCGAGCTCGCGCCGCTGGTGGTCACGGCACCGGTGGACGAGCTGCTCGACCCGCTGGCCACCAGCAGCGAGCAGAAGATCAGCGCGGCCGACCTGCGCGACCTTCCGGTGAGCTCGCTGGAGGAGGCCATCGCGCTCAGCGCCGGGAGCGTGGGCACCAGCTACCGCGGAGGCCGGATCGGCGAGGAGTCGTTCATCCTCGACGGGCTCGGCATCAAGAACCAGCTCGACGCCGCGAGCGGCGGCCTCGGTCTCCGCATCCCGCCCGATATGCTCGGCGAGGCCTCGCTGGTCACCGACGGCTTCTCGGCGCGCTACGGGCAGGCGCTTTCCGGGATGGTGAATGTGGTCACCCTGGACCCGGGGGAGCGCTGGCAAGGCCGAAGTGCCATCGAGACCGATCGCCCGTTCGGCGGCGGCCTCGACCACGGCCTCGATCGGCTGGCGATGCGGGCGAACGGCCCTATCACCAAGGGCGTTGGCCTGGTGGCGGCCATCGACCTCGTAGGCCGGCTCGATGACGACCCGGTCAACGCGCCGCCGCCCGACAACCCGCTCGACCCACGCACCCAGCAACCCGACCTCCTGCCGCACAACTCGGGCGAGCAATGGAACGGGGCGGCCAAGCTGGTGGTTCCGCTGTCGTCGAGCACCGTGCTGCGGGTGTTCGGGGTGCACTCCGAGGACCAGCGGCTGCTCTACGATCCCGCCTTCAAGTACGCCCTCGACTTTTCGCCGGCCCAGCGGCTCCGAGGCGACCTGGTCAACGGCCACCTGCAGGTGCGCACCGCCGCCACCTCGAGCTTCCCGGTCATCGTGGACCTTCGCGCCGGCCGATTCGTGCGCGAATTTCTCCGGGGCCAGCTCGACGACACGGTGGACTACAAAGTGGGCGCGTTCACCGGGTCCCGCTTTCACATCGTAGGCGAGGACGAGGCCCGTGCGCTGTCGCAGAGTCCCGATCCGATCCCGGGCCTGATCGAGCCCGGATTCAGCGACGCGACGCCGTGGGGCGTGCCGGCGTTCTTTCTGGGCGGCGGGTCGCGCGGAGACGTGG
>DATEJD010000355.1:0-10894 GCA_035278325.1 Gemmatimonadales bacterium
AGGGTGTGTGGGGCCGGTGGCGGGTCCGCTGGTCGCGCGAGCCGGCCCCCGCTCGGCAGGAGCGGGCGGGCCTCGCCGCCTGGTTCGCCCCCGCACCGCTGGTGATCCGGACCTGGAGCGCGGGCGAGCGCATCCGCCCGCTGGGCGGCACCGGCCACCGGCTCCTGGTCCGATGCTTTCAGGACGCTCGCGTGCCGCGAAGCCGTCGAGCGGGCTGGCCCGTGCTGGCGGGGCCGGGTGGGGTGGTGTGGATTCCGGGCGTCAGCCGCTCCGACGCCCTCCTTCCGGAAGCTGGAACGGAGGCCGTGCGCGTCGATGCTGAGCACACCTGATATCCTGCGCCGCACCGGCGGGCGCCCCGTCAAGTCCATCGTGTTCGACGAGGCCGCCATCGCCGCCAAGGTACGGGAGCTGGGTGCGCAGATCACCGAGGCCTACCCCGATGGCGAGCTGCTGGTGCTCGGCCTGCTCAAGGGCAGCTTCATCTTCCTCGGGGACCTGGTCCGGGTCATCCAGCGACCCATTCAGGTCGACTTCCTGGTGGCCAGCTCGTACGGCGATGCCAAGGTCTCCAGCGGGACCGTCCGGCTGCTGTACGACCCCGAGACCGAGCTCGAGGGGAAACATATTCTGCTGGTTGAGGATATAATTGATACAGGGAAGACCCTGCAGCGGCTGATGACGCTGCTCGGGACCCGCCGGCCGAGGAGCCTGGCCATTTGTGCCCTCCTCGACAAGCAGCTGGCCACGGCAGTGCGTCCGGAGCTCCGCTTCGTCGGGTTTCGGGCGCCGCCGGCCTTTCTGGTCGGGTACGGACTCGACCATGCCGAGAACTACCGTCATCTCCCGTTCATCGCGGACTTGGAATAAATGGCAGACCGTCTCCCGAATCGGCCCCCGCGCACCAACTGGGGCAACTTGAGCAAGAACCTCGCCCTGTGGCTCCTGGTGGGCCTCCTGGCGCTGGCGCTGTTCCAGATGATGAGCCGCCAGCGCAATCCCACTCAGGAATTCTCTTACACGGAGTTCAGCCGGCAGCTCGACCAGGGCAACATCGCCCGGGTGGAGGTGTACGACGGCAAGCGGCTCGAGGGCGACTTCAAGAATCCTGTCACCCAGGACGGCCGGAGCGCCAAGAGCTTCCAGGTGCTGCTGCCGGTGGCCAACAGCGAGCAGTTCATCAAGCGGCTGGAGGACGCCAACGTCCCGATCCTGGCCAAGGAGCCCAAGGGCGGCATCACCGCCATCATCATCGCGGCGCTCCCCTGGATCGTGATCCTGGGTCTCTGGTTCTTCCTGCTGCGCCAGCTCCAGGCCGGCGGGAGCCGGGCGTTCGCGTTCGGCAAGTCGAAGGCCAAGCTGCTCGCGGGCGATACGCCCAAGATCACGTTCGCCGATGTCGCCGGGGCCGACGAGGCCAAGGTCGAGCTGCAGGAGATCATCGAGTTCCTCAAGGACCCGCAGAAGTTCACCCGCTTGGGTGGGCGGCTCCCCAAGGGCGCGCTCCTGGTGGGCCCCCCGGGCACCGGCAAGACGCTGCTGGCCAAGGCGGTGGCCGGAGAAGCGGGGCGGCCGTTCTTCTCGATGTCGGGCTCCGACTTCGTGGAGATGTTCGTCGGCGTCGGCGCGAGCCGGGTGCGCGACCTGTTCGAGCAGGGCAAGAGCCACGCGCCGTGCATCATCTTCATCGACGAGATCGACGCGGTCGGCCGCCACCGCGGCGCCGGCCTGGGCGGCGGGCATGACGAGCGGGAGCAGACGCTCAACCAGCTCCTGGTCGAGATGGACGGCTTCGAGTCCAACGACGGCGTCATCCTCGTGGCCGCCACCAACCGGCCCGACGTGCTCGATCCGGCGCTGCTCCGGCCGGGCCGGTTCGACCGGCAGATCGTGGTGGACGCGCCCGACGTGCGCGGGCGCGAGGGCATTCTCCGGGTCCACACCCGGAAGATCCCGCTGGCGTCCGACGTCCGGCTCGAGGTGATCGCCAAGGGCACACCCGGGATGGCCGGCGCGGATCTCGCCAACCTGGTGAACGAGGCCGCGGTGCTCGCGGCCCGTCGCAACAAGACCCTGGTCGACATGCAGGACTTCGAGGACGCCAAGGACAAGGTGATGCTGGGCGTCGAGCGCCGGAGCCTCGTGCTCACCGAGGCCGAGCGGAAGCTCACCGCCTACCACGAGGCCGGGCACGCGATCGTCGCCATCAAGATTCCCGGCAGCGATCCGATCCATAAGGTCACCATCGTGCCGCGCGGCCGCGCCCTGGGCCTCACCGCCTCGCTGCCCGAGGTGGACCGGCACAACTACAGCAAGGACTGGCTCATCGGGAGCCTCGCGATGTTCTTCGGCGGACGGGTCGCCGAGGAGATCATCTTCGGGTCGGACAAGGTGACCACCGGGGCGGGGAACGACATCGAGCGCGCCACCGCGCTCGCCCGTCGCATGGTCACCCAGTTCGGCATGAGCGAGCGCATCGGTCCGCTCGCCGTGGGCGACAAGGAGCAGGAGATCTTCCTGGGCCGCGAGTTCGCCCAGCGCCGCGAGATCAGCGAGCGCACCGCGCAGATGGTCGACGACGAGGTCAAGCGCCTGGTGGACGAAGCCTACGCCCGCGCCACCGAGATCCTGACCCAGAACCGCGAGCTGCTCGACCGCATCGCGGACGCGCTGCTCGAGCGCGAGACCATCGATCGCGAAGATCTCGACCGGCTGGTGAAGAACCTGCCGCTGCCTCCGCGCAACCTGCCGCCGGCCGACACGCCGACGCCGCAGGCCAGCGCCCCGACGAAGCCCGGCGCCGCGCCGGCTCGCGCACCTCTTCTGGGCACGCCGCCAGCCGAACCCGCCGGCGCGTGACCGTTACGCCGCTGGCGCTCCACTCGCCGCGTGCGGTGCGGGACCTGCTCCGCGCGCACGGGTGGGACGCCGGTCAGGCCGCCGCCGCGTCCGGCGGCGTTCACCCCCTCGCCTTCCATATCACCGGTCTGGATCAGGACACCCTCGAGGCCCTGGTGCGCCATGGCGGCTCGCTCGGCCTGGACGTGCTCACGGGCGATAGCTGGGCCGTGATGGCCGGCAGCCGATCCCGGCTGAGCGCGTTCGCGCGACCCTGGCTGGTCCCGCCGGTGCTGTCGCAGGTCGCCATCGACATGGGGCTGGCGATGCCCGCTGAGCCGGCGCAGAGCTGGCAGACCGCCCGGGGCCCGGTGGCGCTCGATCGGCCGGTGCTCATGGGCATTCTCAACGTGACCCCGGACAGCTTCAGCGACGGCGGACGCTACGAGGGGCTCGACGCGGCGCTGGCCCAGGCCGAGGCGCTGCTCGAGGCCGGGGCCGACATCGTGGACATCGGCGGCGAGTCCACCAGGCCCGGACGCTCCGAGACCGTGCCGGTCGAGACCGAGCTGGAGCGGGTTCTGCCGGTGGTCGAGGCGCTCGCGCGGCGGCACCCGAGCCTGGTGATCACGGTCGACACTGTAAAGGCGGCCGTGGCGCGGCCCGCGCTCGAGGCCGGCGCCGCCGCGATCAATGACGTCTCGGCGCTCCGCCTGGATCCGGCGATGGCGCCCACCGTGGCCGCGGCGCGCGCGGGGCTGGTGCTGATGCATTCGCGCGGCTCGCTCCTCGAGATCGCCTCGTACGCGCACGCCACCTACGCCGACCTGCTCGGCGAAGTGGTGGCCGAGCTTCGGGCGGCGCTCGCGGCGGCCGGCGCCGCCGGCGTGCCCATGCAGGCGGTCGCGGTGGACCCCGGCTTCGGTTTTTCCAAGACGGTGGAACAGAATATCCTGCTGCTCGATCAGCTGGAGTCGCTCCACGCCCTGGGGCGTCCCGTGCTGGTCGGTCCCTCGCGCAAGCGATTTCTCGGCGCCGTCACCGGGCAGCCGGTCGAAACGCGCGACCCCGCCACCGCGACCGCATGCGCCCTGGCCTGGGAGCGCGGGGCGCGCATCTTCCGGGTGCACGACGTGGCGGCCGCGCGCGATGCCCTCGCCTTCGCCTCCGCGCTGGGAGGAGCGTAGTGCCGCTCGGGCAGCTGCCGTTCCCCTCGCCGGGCTGGCGTGATCTGCTCGAGATCCTCATCGTCGCGTACGTCGTGTACGCGCTGCTCCGCTTTCTGGTCGGGACGCGCGCCCTCCAGATCGTGTTCGGCCTCCTGGTCCTCGCCGTCATCTATCTGGTGGCCTTCCTGCTCAAGCTGAGCATGATCACCTACCTGCTCGGAGTGGTCTTCACCTACGGCGTGTTCGCCGTGCTAGTGGTGTTTCAGCCCGAGCTCCGTCAGGCGCTCGCACGGCTGGGCCAGAGCCGGGTCTTCCGGGTATTCGGCGGCGGACCCGGCCCGGGAGTGGCGGAGGAGATCGCGGAGGCCGTGGAGCGGCTCAGCCGCAACGCCACCGGCGCCATCATCGTGGTCGAGCGCGAGGTGAGGCTCGACGAGTACCTCGATACCGGCACACCCATGCGCTCGACGGTGTCGGCCGACCTCCTGGCCACCATCTTCAGCCCGTACTCGCCTCTGCATGATGGCGCGGTGCTGGTGCGGGGCGATGAGATCGTCGGCGCCGGGTGCATCCTGCCGCTCACCCAGAACCCGGTCAGCGACCGCTCGCTGGGCACGCGCCATCGGGCCGCGCTCGGGCTGTCCGAGGAGACTGACGCGCTGGTGTTCGTGGTGTCGGAGGAGACCGCGAAGGTCTCGCTGGCGAGCCGCGGCACTCTGCAGCGCGGCCTCACCTTCGAGCAGGTGTCCGCCCTCCTGGCCGGGCGCGGGTCGCCCACGACGCCCACCCCGCGCGGATGACCGAACCGGCATCCGCGCCCTATCGCGCGGCTGGAATCGTCACGCTGGCCGTGCTGGCCGGCTACGTGCTCACCCTCGCGCCGACGGTGACGTTCTGGGACGCCGGCGAGTTCATCGCCGCCGCCCGCACGCTCGGCGTCCCGCACCCACCCGGGACGCCGCTGTTCGTGATGATCGCCCACGCGTGGGGGCTGCTGGTGCCCGTGGGCGAGTACGCGGTTCGAACCAACCTGCTCAGCGCGCTCTTCAGCGCGGCCGGCGCGGGCGGCTTCTTCCTCGTGGTCCACGAGTCGCTCCGCGACGTCGAGCCGCGGGGACGGCTGCTCACCGCGGCCGCCGCCGCGCTCATCGGCGCGTTCACGTTCACCAATTGGCAGAACTCGAACGAGACCGAGGTGTACGCCGTCGCGACGTTTACCATCGCCGCGATGGCCTGGATCGCGATGCTGTGGCGCCGGCGGCGCGCGGAGGCCCGCGCCGGGCGGTTGCTGCTTCTAGTGGTATACCTTGCCGGCCTCTCGATCGGGAACCATCTCCTGGCGCTTCTCGCCGGGCCGGCGGTGATCGCCTTCCTGGTGGCCACGCTCCGAGCTCAGCCGGCCGTCGATCCCGCCACTCAGCGGGTGGAGTGGGGTCAGGTCGCGGTCGTCGCGGGTGTCTGGGCGCTCCTCATCGGCACGGGGCTCGGCAGCACAGGCCTGGGCGCGCTCGGCGCGATCTGCTTCGTGCTCGCGGCGGTGTACGCGGCGCGCGGCGGAGCGGGGCGGTTCGCCGCCATCAGCCTCGTGGTGGCGGCCGTCGGAGTCACGCCGTACCTGTTTCTGTACCTTCGCGCCGCTCAACACCCACCCATCAACGAGGCGGCACCGGCCACCTGGGACGCGCTCCTGGCCGTGATCCGTCGGGCCCAGTATCCGCCCCGGACGCCGTTCGACGATCCCACAGTCGTGTCCGGCGGCGCCAATCCAGGCCGCTCCCTCACGCTCCTCGGCGTCCAGCTCGCGGACTACTTCGTCTGGTTCAACTGGCAGTGGGCCCGGTCGCTCGAGGGCATGATCGGGCCGCTGCCGGTCCGCACGTTCGTGACGCTGGCGTTCGCCTCGCTCGGCCTTCGCGGCATGTTCGCCCAGCGGCGCCACGACCGGCCCGGCTGGTGGCTCCTGTTCATGCTCTGGCTGGTGACCGGAATCGGGCTGGTGCTCTACATGAACTTCAAGCCCGGCTACGATCGCTGGTTCGACGTCTGGCGCGAGGCGCGCGATCACGAGGTGCGCGAGCGCGACTACTTCTTCGTGGTCAGCTTCATCGTGTGGGGACTCTGGGCCGGCATCGGCATCGCCGAGACCGCGCGGGCGATGGTAGTGCGAGCGCCGCGCCTGGCCCGCTGGTCGCCGGCACTCCTGGTGGTGGCGCTCGTGCCCATCGGCCTCAACTGGACCGCCGCCTCCAGGCGCCACGGCGCCGATGCCCGCCTCGCGGCCGACTTCGCCTACGACCTGCTCAACAGCGTGCCACCCTACGGGGTCCTGTTCACCTACGGCGACAACGACACCTTCCCGCTCTGGTGGGCGCAGGAAGTGGCCGGCATCCGCCGGGACGTGACCGTGGTGTGCCTGGCATTGGCCAACACCGACTGGTACATGCGCCAGCTGCGGGACGCGCCCACCCGGCCGCTCGACGAGGCGGCGCTTCCGGCCGTGTGGCGCTCGCGGATCATCCCGCGTCCCACGCTGCCGCTCCACACCATGACGGACTCGATGATCGATGCGGCGATGAACGGGTACATGGTCCAGGCCCAACAGGACGTCCAGCTCGGCCCGCTCACCCGGACGCTCCACAGGGGGACCTTCCTCTACCCCAACGACCTGCTCACGCTGTCCATCATTCAGCAGAGCCTCGGCCGCCGGCCTATCGTGTGGGGTGCCACCGCCGGTCGGAGCTTCGCGGGCCTGAGCGATTACGTGGTCCAGCGCGGGCTGGGCTCCGAGCTGCTGGCAAACCGGCCGGATACGGCGGCGGGCAATCTCGATCTGTTCTACCTGACCGGCGTGCCGCTCGACGTGCCCACCACGGAGCGGCTGGTGTTCGACACCTACCGCTACGCCGACCTGCCGCGCCGCGGCGCCGAGGGCCTCGAGACCACCAGCGCCAGCGTCGCGGCAACGCTGGGAGTCCCGCCGGCCCTCCTCGTGTACGCCTACGCCCGGACCCGGGATCTGCCCGCCATGCGCCGCGCGCGCGACCTCTCGGACAGCCTGTCCGGCAGCCCCGAGCTCCGGGCCGCCCTGCAGGCCGTGGTCGATTCGGTCGCCGGGGAGGCCGACAGCCTTCCCCAATCCCCTGCCGCTCCACTGCAATAACCAGCCAACCTCAAGTAAATTAGAAGGCTATGGACTTCCCGGACCTTCCCGGCAGTCTGGCCAGGGTGCGTGACACCGTGGCCAGGCACCAGGCCAGAGGAGGGTGGTCGCATCCGGTAAGGATCGTGGCGGTTACCAAGACGCATGGTCCCGAGGCGGTACGTGCGGCCCTGGCCGCCGGACTCACCGATGTCGGGGAAAACCGGGTCCAGGAGGCCTTGCAGAAACAGGGGGCGCTCGCCGGCTTGCCGGTGAGCTGGCATTTGATCGGAACCTTGCAGCGAAACAAGGCTCGCCACGCGGCTGGACGCTTCGTCCTGATTCACTCGGTGGACCGCGCGGACCTGGCGGCGGAGCTCGATCGCCGGGTCGAGCCCGACGCACGCCAGGCGGTGCTGGTACAGGTGAACTGCAGCGATGAGCCGCAGAAGGGCGGGGTCGAGCCGGATGGACTGCCGTCGCTGCTCGACGGGCTGCGGGACTTGGTCCGCCTCGACGTGCAGGGACTGATGACGATGAGCGCGCTCACCGACGATGTCGGCGAGCAGCGCAGGGCATTCCGGCGATTGCGCGAGCTGCGGGACGCGGAGGAGCGTCGGGGACACCGACTGCCCGAGCTGTCCATGGGGATGTCGGGCGACTACCCGGTCGCAGTGGAGGAGGGCGCTACGATGATCCGGTTGGGTACGGCGTTGTTCGGGGAGCGGGCGTGACCGCCGCGGCGTCCCTGTTCGAGCGCGTGGAGCGCGCCGCCGAGGTGGTTCGGCGGCGGAGCTCGCTCAGGCCCGAAGTGGGCATCATCCTCGGCACCGGCCTCGGTGGACTGGCGCGGGAGATCGCCGTCGAAGCCGAGGTGCCCTACGCCGACATCCCGGGCTTCCCGCTCTCCACGGTCGAGACCCACGCCGGCAAGCTGCTGCTCGGCCGGCTCGGCGGTCGGCCGGTCGTCGCCATGCAGGGGCGATTTCACCGCTACGAAGGGTACGACCTCCAGCAGGTCACTTTCCCGGTCCGAGTGCTGCACGGCCTCGGCGCCCGGGTTCTGGTGGTATCGAATGCCTGCGGTGGCATGAATCCGCTATGGGCTCCGGGTGATCTGGTGCTCATCAGCGACCACATCAACCTGCTGGGCGATAATCCGCTGGTCGGGCCCAACGACGATCGCCTGGGTCCCCGCTTCCCCGACATGTCGGCGGCGTACGACCCCGACCTCCGCGCCGTGGCCCGCGCTGCCGCGCTGGAGCTGGGCATCGTGCTGCGCGAAGGCGTCTATGTCGCCGTTCCGGGACCCAACCTCGAAACCGGCGCCGAGTACCGGATGCTCCGCGCCCTGGGCGCCGACGTCGTCGGGATGTCGACGGTGCCCGAGGTGATCGTGGCCAATCACCAGGGGATGCGCACGGTCGGGATCTCCATCATCACCGATCAGTGCCTGCCCGATGCGCTCGAGCCGGCCGAGATCAGCAAGATCATCGCGACCGCGAACCGCGCCGAGCCCAGCCTCACGCGGCTCATCACCAGCGTTGTGGAGCGGCTGTCCTGATGGCGTTTCCCTCCTGGCCCGATCTCAGCGCCGACCGGCTCGAGCGGCAGCTGCTCGAGCGGTGGAAGGCCGAAGGCCTGTTCAGGCAGACGACCGAGGCCGGCAAGGGTGGCAAGCCGTTCGTGTTCTACGAGGGGCCGCCCACGGCGAACGGCAGGCCGGGCATCCACCACGTCTTCGCGCGGGCCATCAAGGACCTCATCTGTCGCTATCACGCGATGCTGGGCGAGGACGTCACCCGCATCGCGGGTTGGGACACGCATGGCCTGCCGGTCGAGATCGAGGTCGAGAAGGAGCTCAAGCTCAGCGGGAAGAAGGACATCGAGACCTTCGGCGTGGCCGAGTTCAATGCCCGGGCGCGGAAGAGCGTCTTCAAGTATCAGTCCGACTGGGAGTCGCTCTCGGACCGGATCGCGTACTGGCTGGACTACGAGCACCCGTACATCACCTGCAGCAACGACTACATCGAGACGGTGTGGTGGCTGCTCCGGCGGCTGCACGAGCGGGACCTTCTGTACCGCGGCCACCGGGTGCTGCCCTATTGCCCGCGCTGCGGCACGGTGCTGTCGAGCCACGAGCTCGCGCTGGGCTACGAGGAAGTCACCACCAACTCCGTCTACGTGACCTTCCCGCTGGCGGACGATCCCTCGCGCCAGCTCCTCATCTGGACCACGACGCCGTGGACCCTGCTCTCGAACGTCGCGGTGGCGGCGCACCCCGACCTCGAGTACGGCGAGTATCAGGTGGGCGACCGGCGGCTCATTCTGGCCACGGCGCGCGCGGCGGCGCTCCCCAGCAGCTCGGCCAAGGGCGCGCCGACCTTCGCCGAGCTGGGCGCGCTCCGCCGCTTCCCGGGTCGGGAGCTGGCGGGTCTCCGGTACCACCGCCCGCTCGAGGTCGTGCCGCTCCCGGAGGACCGGGCCAGCCGGATCGTCGTGCTGGGTGACTTCGTCACCGCCGAGGACGGCTCGGGGCTGGTGCACATGGCGCCCGCCTTCGGCGCGGACGACTACCAGGCAGGCGTCGAGCACGGCCTCGCATTGGTCCGCCCGGTGGCCGGTGACGGCACCTTCGTCGGCACCAGCTGGCCCGAGATCGAGGGTCGTCTGGTCACGGCGCGCGAGACCAACGACTTGATCATTCAGCGGCTCAAGCAGGACGGCCGCTGGCACCTGACGCAGGCGCACACCCACACCTATCCGCACTGCTGGCGCTGCTCGAGCCCGCTGATCTACTACGCGCGCGACAGCTGGTTCGTGCGCACCTCGGCGGTGAAGGCGCGCATGCTCGAGCTCAACCGGCAGGTGGCCTGGCATCCGCCCGAGGTCGGTGCCGGACGCTTCGGCGAATGGCTCGAGAACAACGTGGACTGGGCGCTCTCGCGCGATCGCTACTGGGGCACGCCGCTGCCGGTGTGGGTCTGCGATCGCGATCCGTCCCACATCGACGTGGTGGGGAGCTACGCCGAGCTCGCGGAGCGATGGGGCCAGCCGCTCCCCAAGGACTTCGACCCGCACAAGCCGCACATCGACACGTACGTGTGGCGCTGCCAGTGCGGGGGACTCAAGCACCGCGCGCCCGAGGTGATCGACACCTGGTTCGACTCGGGCTCGATGCCGTACGCGCAGTGGCACTATCCGTTCGAGCACGAGCGGGAGTTCGAGGCCCACTTCCCGGCTGATTTCATCTGCGAGGGTGTGGACCAGACGCGGGGCTGGTTCTACTCGCTGCTCGCCATCGCCACCACGGCGTTCGACAGTACGGCCTATCGCAACGTCCTCGTGAACGAGCTGGTCCTCGATGCCGAGGGCCAGAAGATGTCGAAGAGCCGCGGGAACGTGGTGAACCCGTGGGAGATGATCGAGGAGTTTGGCGCGGACACCGTGCGGCTCTACCTTCTCGCGTCGAGTCAGGTGTGGCTGCCCAAGCGGTTCGATCGGAACACCATCAAGGACGCGGCCGGCAAGTTCTTCAACGCGCTCAAGAACAGCTACGTCTTCTTCGCCGGCTATTCCACGGAGTGGAAGCCGGGCGACGCGCCCGCGGCGGCGGATCGTCCGCTGGTGGATCGGTGGCTGCTGAGCCGGCTGGACGCGACGGTCGAGGCGGTGCACGCCGCCTGGGGGCAATACGACCCGACGGGCGGCGCCCGCGCGCTCATGGAGTTCGTCGTGGACGACGTGA